>CAYYBU010000322.1:0-4690 GCA_964469945.1 uncultured Planctomycetaceae bacterium | reverse complement strand
CGGCACACTCCGTGTGCCGTTCGCCCGGCGGCACACGGAGTGTGCCGGATACGTTTCGCCGGCTAGGCCGTGCTCTTGCGCCAGCGCAGCCAGCCTTCGCTGATGGCGCTCAGCGCCACGCGGTCTTCCAGATTGGGACGGAAGATCGTCAGCACCAGCAGCGGCAGATACCAAGCCATGTAGAGGCCGCCCTCGTGGGCGTGCCAGAACTGCGCGCCCAGCATCACCGCCGCCGAACAACTCAGCAGCGTGCCCAGGTTCTTCTGCGCGGGCCACAAGGCCAGGCTGCCGGAGAGGGCCACGAAGGCCGCCAACACCGGAATGCGGAAGACCGCCTCGTGGTCCTTCCAGAAACCGGTCAGGTTGTTCTGGTGCAGCAGCGCCGTGCAGCCGAACATGTGCCGCAACTCGGTCAAGAACAGCGCCGGGCTGCCGGCCGTGGCCGCCATCAGGCCGATCAACAGGAGCATGGCCAGGCCGACGCCGACGGCGAAACGGATCAGCCCGCGCCGCCAATAGAAGCCGCACCACAACGGCAGCAGATAGAAGGGATAGTAAATCAGCCCGCCGGCCAGACCCAGCAACAGCCCGGCCACGACGGGGCGCCGATAGGCCTCGATCGCCCAGACCAGCAACACCGCGGGAATCACGTGGTCCACCCGCGGCGTCATCTGGGCCGTGTAGGGAAGCATCAAGTACAGGCAGGCGGCCGCCACGCCGGTATGGACGTTGTCGAAGTGCCGGTAACCGATCAGCACCATGCCGACGACCACCAGTAGGTGGGCGAGGATGGCGGTGCCCCGGGTGACGGCTGCCCGCAGTCGGGCGCGGCGATATTCTTCCGGCGGCGTCTTGTCGTCGGGCACGAACGTCTTCTCGGAGAAGCTGGCAAAGGTATAGAACAGCGGATAGCCCGGCCCGCGCATCTCGTCGGCCTCGGCGTGCGGCGACTGCTGGTGAACCAACAACTGATCCATCCGCCGCGCCCCTTCCAGGTCGCTCTGGGTGAGCTTGCCGGTGACGACGTTGGCCATCAGGAAAATCAACAGCGCGGTGCCGGAAAACGTCAGGCCGCTGGCCGAGAGGTTCGGCTCCAGCAGCGGGCGGCGGACCATCAAGGGATCCAACAGCAGCCGCACCAGGAAGAAGAGGCTGACGCTGAACAGCCACACGTAGCCGGCCCCTTCCAGACCGTGCCTCACCAGCAACAGTCCGGGCGAGAAGACGATCAGCGCCACCAGGTCGAGATTCCGTATGCTCCAGAAGCGGTGGAACTTGAAGTAGATGCCGATAATCAGCAGCGACGACAGGTAAACCCAGGTCGTCGGGTTCATATCATAATCGTAGAGGATATCGCGCATGAACGTCCGCACCACCCCAGTCGATCCGTCCCGCGAGGGGACAAACGACGATGCCGCACAGAGACACCCCCGTACTCTCCCACGGTACACGACAGGCAGGGAATTGCAAGCCCCCCGCCCAGGAAAAGTGCCAAGCAAAGTGTATCCGGCACACGCCGAGCTTGGGCGGGGAAGAAGGGGACAGGTCCATGTTTTCGGACCGCGTCCTTCCCGCAAATCAGGCGGAACGGCCGAAAAATGGACCAGACCCCGCCCGCCCCGGCCACGGCGTGTGCCGCCGGGCGAACGGCACACGGCGTGTGCCGGATACACTTTGTCTGACGCGAAGGGGTCAGGTCCATGTTTTCGGACAAGGCTTTGCCTGAAAAACTGGGCGTTCTGGCCGAAAAATGGACCAGACCCCGACTTTGCAGACCTCCTGGGTATTATTGACAAATGGTCGCAATATCCCTATTCTGGGTGGAGAATTGCTCGATTCGTTCTACTGTTGGCCCCTGGCACCCCCATCCCCGACGCGAGGCCCATCATGGCGATCCATTTTACCTGCCCCCATTGCGGTACGACCACCGATATCGGCGATCAATATGCCGGTCGCAGCGGCCCCTGCGCCCACTGCGGCAAGCCGATCACGATCCCCGGCGGGACGGCCGAGACGTTCGAGTACCCACCGCCGCCGCGGCGCAGCGGCGTGCCGATCTGGGCCGTGCTGCTGATCGTGGCCGCGCTGGCCGTGCCCGTGCTGGGAATCATGGTGGGCCTGTTGCTCCCCGCCGTCCAGGCCGCCCGCGAAGCAGCACGCCGCACGGTGTGCGCGAACAACCTCAAGCAGATCGGCATGGCCATGCTCTCGTACGAGTCGCAGCATGGCTGTTTTCCACCGGCCTACGTCGCCGACGAGAAGGGACAACCGATGCACAGTTGGCGCGTGTTGCTGTTGCCCTATATGGACGACGCCGCCCTGTACGGCCAATATAATCTGAAAGAGCCCTGGAATGGACCCCGCAATAGCCGTCTGGCCCGGCAAATGCCCGCGGTCTATCGCTGTCCGAGCGACCCGTTGGCCCCCACTCCCGGCGCCACCACGACCGATTACCTGATGGTCGTCGGCCCCGGCGCGATCTCCGATGGAGCGCACTCGAAAAAACTCAGCGAACTTCGCAACGGCTTGAGTAAGACGGTGCTGGTGGTCGAATGCGCCGGGGGCGGCGTGAATTGGATGCAGCCGCAGGACTACAACCCGGGCCCTGCCGACCAGTTCCTCCGTAGCAATCATCGGGGTGGTTTCAATGTCTTGTTTGCCGACGGCTCCGTGAGGACGCTCACCCTTGAAGAACTGAAGGCTGCGCTGCCGCCGGCCATGCCCGACGGCGACGCCGTCCCGGAGGCGCCCGAGGCGCCGGAGAAATAGAACGTAAGGTGGGGACTGTCCCGATTTTTGTGGCAGGAGGCCACGAAAATGGGACTGTCCCCTTCGGTCGCACCATCCCCGACGCGAGGCCATCATGGCGATCCATTTCACCTGCCCCCATTGCGGCACGACCACCGACATCGGCGACCAATATGCCGGTCGCAGCGGCCCCTGCGTCCACTGCGGCAAGCCGATCATGGTCCCCGGCACCGCACCCGAGGATTCCGAGTATCCCCTGCCACCGCGACCGGGCGGCCCGTCACCCTGGATGGCGTTGCTTATCGTGGCCGCCCTCGCGGTGCCCGTGATGGCAATATTGGCGTTCCTGTTGCTCCCCGCCTTTCAGGATTTGGGCCCAAGACACCGCGTTTCGGACATAAATAATCTCAAGCTGATTGGCCTAGCCATGCACAACTATCACGGGGCAAACGGTTGTTTTCCGCCAGCGTACATTGCCGACGAGAAGGGACGGCCGATGCACAGTTGGCGCGTGCTATTGTCGCCATATTTGGAATCTGCCGCCCTGCTTAGCCAATACGACATGAAGGAGCCCTGGAACGGGCCACACAATAGCCGATTGGCCCCGCGAGCGCCCGAGGCGTACCGTCCCCCGAACGATTCATCGGCCGCCGACACGACCGATTACCTGATGGTTGTCGGCCCCGGCGCGTTCTCCAGCGGGCCAACCTCGCAGAAGCTCAGCCAACTTGGCGACCGCGCAAGCAAGACGCCTATGGTGATCGAGATCGACGGGAGCGCCGTCCCCTGGATGAAACCGCAGGACTGCGACCTTGCCCATGCCGATTTCCCCCCCAACCGTCGCGGCGGCTTCAATGTCCTGTTTGCCGACGGCTCCGTGCAATTTCTCACCCTCGAAAAGCTGAAGGCCAGTCTGCCGCCGGTCACGGCCGCTCCGACCGGGCTCGATCCGCCCGAATAGCTAGAGGCCATCATGTCGCGCATCATTACGTTGCCGCCGCAAGACACGCCCAAGGCCGACGGCGTGCGCCTGGCCGGCTGGTGGCACGACGCGGACGACGGCCAACGGTTGCATTGCGACCTGTGCCCGCGCGGCTGCGTGCTGCGGCCCGGGCAGCGCGGCTTCTGTTTCGTGCGCGAAAATCTCGATGGCCAAATGGTCTCGACCACCTACGGCCGCAGCACCGGCTTCTGCGTCGATCCGATCGAGAAAAAGCCGTTGCACCATTTTTACCCCGGTACGGCCGTGCTTTCCTTCGGCACTGCCGGCTGCAACCTGGGTTGCCAGTTCTGTCAGAACTGGACCACCTCGAAATCCCGCGATGTGGAGGCCGCCGCCGAGGTAGCGATGCCGGAGGCGATCGCCGCCGCCGCCGTGCGATTGGGCTGCCGCAGCGTGGCCTTCACCTACAACGACCCCATCATCTGGGCCGAATATGCCATCGACACGGCCCGCGCCTGTCGCCGGGCGGGGATCAAGACCGTGGCCGTCACTTCGGGCTACATCACGGCCGCCGCCCGCGAGCCGTTCTTCGAGCACATCGACGCCGCCAATGTGGACCTGAAGGGTTTTAGCGAGGAGTTCTATCGCACCATGACCGGCGGGCAATTGGCCCCCGTGCTCGACACGCTGCGTTGGCTGGCCCATCACAGCGGCACCTGGCTGGAGATCACCAACCTGATCATTCCGCAGGCCAACGACGCGGCCGACGACATCGAGCGCATGTGCCGCTGGATCGTGGCCGAGTTGGGCGCCGAGGTGCCGCTGCACTTTTCCGCCTTTCATCCGGCCTTCGAGCTGCGCGATCGCGGCCCGACGCCGCCGGAGACGCTGGCCGCCGCCTACGACATCGCGCAGCGTGCCGGCCTGCGTTACGTCTACACGGGCAACGTCGTCGATCGGCAGCGTAGCCGTTTGTCATACGATTTTTTTCCCGGCCGC
>CAYYBU010000321.1:0-4690 GCA_964469945.1 uncultured Planctomycetaceae bacterium | reverse complement strand
AAGGGCGTCGAGTTGGCCGAGGCGTTGAAGGCCCTGGTGCCGGCGGGCGCCACGATGGCCCAGTTCGCCTTGCGCTGGTGCCTGGATTTCGACGCCGTGACCGCGGTGATCCCGGGGGCCAGCCGTCCCGAGCAAGCCCGCGACAACGCCGCGGCCTCGGCTCTGCCGGCCTTGTCGCCGGCCTTGCACGAGCAGCTCACCCAGTTCTATCGCGAGCGCGTGGCCGACCAGATTCGCGGGCCGTATTGAGGGTGCCCTGGCAAAATCGCCCTGCAAAGCTACAATGTAGGCCGACTGGATCGCCCAGGAACCCGTGCCGTAGCCGCTTCGAGGTACTATTTTGGTGGCAGAAAAGCCCGCAGAACCGCCCGTCTCCCCCCAGATCGACTTGAAAGATCCGGTTGTCGCCGGTGTCTTGGCTTGGTTGCTGCCTGGGCTGGGACATTTCTATCAGCGCCGCTACGCCAAGGGGGTGCTGTATCTGGTCTGCATCCTGGGCACCTTCGTGTATGGATGTTATCTGGGCAGCAGCAGACAGATGGGGCCCGCCCGGGTGGTCTATTTCTCCTTCCGTTCCGGCGACGAGCGGTTGCCTTATCTGTGCCAGATTGGCATCGGGCTGCCCGCCCTGCCGGCGCTGGTGCAGGCCAATCGGGTCTTCAGCGGGAAGGAGCCGCTACTGGACGGTTTCATGGCGCCGCCGCGTCTGGAGGCCGATCTGGTGGACGAGCCGGCACACCGCACGGTGGCCGATCTGAATAAGAACTTGGCGCGCTATTACGAGTTGGGGACCGTCTATACGATGATCGCCGGCTTGTTGAATGTCTTGGCCATCTATGACGCCTGCTGCGGCCCGGTGGCCGGCGAGTCGGCCGGCAGCGAGGACGAGGAAGCCCCGGAAGAGGAAGCCGCCGAAAAGGAAGGCACCGGAAAGGAAGGCACCGATGATCAATGACCTTTGGTACGCCCTGCCGCTGGTGGTTGCCGCCAGCCTGGTCTACGCGGCCACGCGGCACGAGCAGATGTCTTCGATCCTGGTCCACTCGTTGCGGATCGGCGCGTGGATGCTGGGCTTCATGGCCGTCATTTTCGCCGTCCTGCTGGTGATTTCCTGGCGGGTTTCCGTGTGAAGACTATTTCGGCGCGATTTGCAGCAGCACGCTCTCCGACGCGGTGCCCGGCAACGGATAACTGGTCAGCTTGCGGAGTTGCAACTCGTGCATGAGCCCGAAATGGCGGGCCTCGCCCCGCTCCTCGACCCAGGAGGGCCCCTTGAGCACCAACAGCCGGTCGAAGGCGTTCCAGTGTGGCTGGAACCACTCCAGAAGCTTCTTCAGCCGGGCGACGGCGCGGATGACCAGCGTCTGGAAATGCTCCGCGGCGAGCAGGTCCTCTGCCCGGGCGTGATGCGCCGGCACGGCGAGGCCCAGCCTCGCGACGATGTCGGCCACCGCGCGGGCCTTCTTGCCCACCGACTCGCACAACGCCACCTGCAGATCGTCGCGGAGGATGGCCAGCACGACGCCGGGCACGCCGCCGCCGGTCCCCACGTCGAGGACCTTTTCGCCCTGCTCAAGGAATTGGGCGATGGCCCGGCTATCGACCACGTCGCGGCCGACGAACTTTTCGTAGTCGGTATGCCGGGTGAGGTTCAGCTTGTCGTTCCACTCCCAGAGGAGGTGGCAATATTGATCCAAGAGCGCGACTTGCCGCTCGGGCAACTCGATCTGATGTCGGGCCAGTGCGGCCGCCAGGCTGTCGTCGGTGGGATTCACGTTGGGCTCGGTTCCTTGTTACAATGTCAATATCAGCATACCGCCAGCCGGCCGGGCTGAACAGCGGCCGCCGCACGA
Source organism: uncultured Planctomycetaceae bacterium (assembly GCA_964469945.1). Lineage (GTDB taxonomy): Bacteria > Planctomycetota > Planctomycetia > Pirellulales > Thermoguttaceae > CAYYBU01. The sequence continues at coordinate 2,837 of CAYYBU010000321.1, read as the reverse complement.
GCACCCAATGTCCTTGGATCGCGAAGAATACGTCGAACAGGTCTACTTCTTCCGCACGCTGCGGGAGCGGATGCAGCAGAGTATGTCGACGCAGGACCTGCTGACGGCCATCCGCCAGGAGATCCTCTCCACCACCAGCCTGCCCTATGCCATCGATTTCATGGCCAGCGAATTGCGGCTGACCGGCGGTTTCGCCACCGCCATGCGGCAGCTCCCCCACTACTTCACGCCCTTCCAGACCTACGTCGTGGCCGAGGCCGAGCGGGCCGACGGCCGCTTCGATTTCCGCATCGCCCTGGAGGTGCTCGAACGCGAGGCCGAATACCGCGCCCAGGGGGCCTCGCCGCAGGGCATCTTCCTCTATCAGTTCGAGACCCTCTGCCGCAATCGCCTGGGCTATGAACGCGGCCTGGAGGCGATGGCGGGCGACGAGATCTACGACGACGATTGGCGGCAGTGGATCTTGACCGTCCGCCGGCAGGTCGGGCTGGTCGATTTCTCCGACATGATTTACGTCCGCAGCGAGCTGTATCGCAAGACCCGCGGCGAGGCGGAAAAGCCCATGCTCTTCGGCGAGAAGGAGGGGAAGATCGCCCAGGCCAATCGCCGCAAGGACCCGCTGTACCTGTTTGCCGCCTTGGCGCGGCACTTGGGCTATCCCAGCGTGCCGCGGCCGCGGCCGGAAGATGCGCAACGCTACCTGCTTCCCACCTTACAGCGGAAGGTCGAGCGGATGGAGTCGCGCATGAAGCTCCTGGAAGAGGAGTTGCGCGGCGGCATCAATCTGGGCCGTTTCTACGTGGCGCCCAAAACAGACGCGCAGCCGCCCGGGTGAAGGCCGCACGTTTTTCCCCTACGATCTGCGCAAGCGGCGCCACCGTACGGAAAACGCGAAAAACCGCGCAAATTCGACGACGTGGGCTCAAGATGCACCGCTGCCGATGCTTGCAATCCAGGGGGCGTCGGAGCAAAATGGAGGGATTAGACACCTTGCACTACTCCTTGAGGATTGTGACGATGCGACGTTGCCTTTTGTGTTGGAGCTGCGGGCTGTTGGCCCTGGCCGTGTTGGTGGGTTACAGCGTCGATTCCGCCGTGGCCAAAGAAGGGAAAAAGCATTCCCCGCGGCACCACACGACCGAGTCCAAAACGAAGCAGACCACCAGCGGGAAAGCTGCCGAGAAATCGGGCGACAAAACAGCCGCGGTCGATTCGGCCAAGCCCACGACGTATAAGGTGAAAAAGGGCCCGTTCCGCATCGAGGTCAACCTGGACGGCGTTCTGGAGGCCCAGAACATGAGCGAGTTGACGTTGCGGCCGCAGGAATGGGCCGGTCTGAGCGTGCTGAAGGCCGTCGAGCACGGCGCCGTGGTCAAACAGGGCGATCTGGTCCTGGCGCTGGATACGGAAAAGATCGATCGCGCCATCGCCGATCAGGAAAAGGAGATCCAGCTCACCGACCTGTCGATCAAGCAAGCGGAAGAGGCGATTCAGGCATTGGAGAAATCGGCCCCGCTGGACCTGGAATCGATTCGCCGCACCGATCGCATCGCCAAGGAGGATTCCCAGCAGTATTTCGCCACGGAGCGCAAGCTGGCGGTGAAAACGGCCGACTTCATGTTGCAGTCCGCCAAGGACGCGCTGGAATACGAAGAGGAAGAACTCCGCCAGCTCGAAAAGATGTATCGGGCCGACGACATCCGCGAGGAGACCGAACGCATCGTGTTGAAGCGGGCCCGCGATGCCGTGAAACGGGCGCAGTTCAACCTGCTACGCACCAAGGCCGAATGCGACGACTTCCTCAAGTTCGTCCTGCCGCGGCGCGACGACAAGATCAAGGAGACGACCCAACGGGCCGAGCTGGACTGGAACCGCGCGCAGCTAACCTTCCCCATGGCCCTGAGCAAACACCGGCTGGAGTTGGAGAAGCTGAAGATCCAGCAGACCTTGACCCATGAGCGGCTGCTCAAGCTGGTGGACGACCGGACCGCCATGACCGTCAAAGCCCCTTGCAACGGCATTGTCTATTATGGCAAGTGCGCCCGCGGCAAGTGGGGCAGCGCGACCGATCCCCTGCACCGCGGCAGTACGATCATGCCCAACGAGGTCTTCATGACCATTGTCGAGCCGCGGCCGCTTCTGGCGCACGTCACCGTGCCGGAAGCACAGTTGCAGTATCTCCGCGGCGGGCTGAAAGCGGTCGTCGAGCCCGCCGGCTACAGCGACCAGAAGCTTTCCGGCATCGTCGAGCGGGTGGGCGCCATTCCGATCAGTGCGGGCAGTTTCGACGCCCAGATCGCGCTGGCCACCGACGGGCCGGCCGAGGAGGCCCTCATGCCCGGCATGGCCTGCACGGCGAAACTGGTGCCCTGGAAGAAGGCCGACGACCTGGCGGTGCCCAGCAAGGCGGTTTTCAGTGACGACCTCGACGTGCAACGGCGGTTCGTCTACGTGGTGGCGAAGAAGGCTGGTGCAAAGGCGGAAAAGCGCGAAGTTACCCTGGGCAAACGGAACGACAAGCAAGTGGAAATCCTCAGCGGACTGCACGAGGGGGAAGAGATTCTGCTGGAACGGCCCAAGGACGAACAGTGACATGCCTTATCGCCGCTTGATTCTTACGCTGGTTGCCTGTTGCGGATCGTGGTGCCTCGGCGTTGGGCCTGCGGCGGCCATCGAGGCAGGCCCGAAACCGAAAGCGGTTCCCCGCCCGGCAAAAGCGGAACTGGACGCCGCCATCGGCCGCGGCGTGGAATTCCTGCTCAAGCGACAAAATGCCAACGGCTCGTGGGGTTCCTCGGCCAGCGACCGGATGGGGGAAATCTACGCCCCCCTGCCGG
>CAYYBU010000320.1:0-4699 GCA_964469945.1 uncultured Planctomycetaceae bacterium | reverse complement strand
CTCACCGCCGTACAACCAGGCTCAGGCTTTGAGCACCGCGCGCGCACAGCGTTTTATCTCCCCGCCCAGGGGCGCCCCGAGAAGTCCAGACATGTAGCTCTGGCTCTTGAAGTAGTTCGCGTAGGTCAGCTCCTCCCCCTCCCGCCGCGAGTATTTACTTGATTCTTTCTTGAAGGCGACGAGAATGTGGTCAATGCATGCCTTCGCCAGCTTCTTCCACGTCCTGTCGTGCGTCGGGTGCCAGTCCGTCCATTGCCCGCGCAGATGGTCCGTAAGCGCCGGATCGCCAAACGCCGCGCCGGCCCCTTGCAACGCTTTGGCCACGAGGGAGAAGTCCGCAAGGTGCGCGTACGACTTCAGGTTGTGGATATAGACTTTCTCGCCGGCAAGTTCTTTCTCGCACACTCGAAGGTCGACGTCGAGCAGATGAATCTGAAAGGCTAGCTCGGGCGTTGTCTCACGAATCTGCTCATAAGCCGCCCCGTCAAACAGCTCTTTAACCTTCTTTGCCACCGCAGGGCCGAGCTTTGGCCAGAGATAGCCGGCGATTAGCTGGCTGAGCCGTTTGATGTTGTTTCCGTACGCGATGTTCACGCTCCTCAGCTCCCGGCTACGCTGATTCCACTCCCGGTCGCGGCGTTCGTAAAAGAAACCCTTGCTTCTGAAGAACCGAAACAGTTCCAGCTGAAAGTCGTCGTTCGAGGCCAGGTCCCAGGCCTTGATCGGGTTCTGTTGGTTACTCCGCACCGCAATCTTGTTGACGACCTCCTTCCGCCGCCGGGCTTTCTCGTCAATTGCGTCCCCGTATGGTGGCTCGATTTCGATTACTCGGAGCATGACGCGAGCATTTTCGGACGGTTTGGCCACGTCACGAACACTGTGGAGGGTCTGCGAGCCGTTGACCACCCGCGGGTTTTCCAATGTCAACACTTTCTGCCCCGGATCGTAGGTCTGCCTCTCGCAGAGCATTGTGATGCCGTTATTGCTGAACGCAAACTCCCTCGGATCCGAGTTGAACGTTTCCCGAATCGCCCGATTCACCTTTGAGCGAGAGGGGCTGATGGCGACCCGCACGTTGCGATTGAACAGCAGGTCGAATGGGTCACCATCCATGTAACGGATGAAGTCCAACAACCGGGCGAAAACAATTGAGGTCGCAACTTCCGTGTCCGCTTTGTCCGGGGACAGAACCCCATGAATCGAATACAGGCTGATCGGCGGAGTGCGCGGCATGGCACCGTCAATATCGTCGATCAGACATTGAATCAGGTCGTCCAGGTGAAACACCTTGACTGGCACGTTCTTGACCTGTTCATAATGGGCCTCGTTGCGGCGGTGATTCGTAACAAACATCAGCTCTGCCGCGCCGTTATCGTAGCGTTCAAACAACCGGTTGTATCGTGGTCTCAATTCCGGCTTCACTGCCTTCTCAAGGTACCCGCTGCGCGCGTCAGCGTTCTCAAATGCCTGCCAGAAGTACTTGATCTCCTGGTAAAAGGATACCGGCGCGATCTTGTTGAACTCCCTCGTGTATTTCGTGTTGAGCACGTGATGGAGCACCGATTTCCCGTTGTGCGTCGTAAAGAACAGGTCAATCTTCCCGTCCTTGGCGCCATCGGACACGAGGACGTCGCGCGGGCTCAAAAAGAACAGGCTGGCGAACCAACGGCCAAACGCCTGCGGCTCGCCATCGAGGTGATCTTTTTGCGCCTCCTTGACGCGGCTCAGCATGAACTCGAACAGGTCGCTTTTGTCTTGGCTCGGCATGGTTTTTTCTCCTTGCTAAACGACGCTTCGTCTGCTCGTCAAGCGTGGCAGACGCAACTCAAGAGCATTGAAATCTAATGCCCGGCCGACATGACGATCAAAGCAATCAGGCCGCCAACCACCAGTACCGCCGCTACGATGGCCCCGCTTAGCCAGATCAGGCCCATCTTGCGTTCCGCGCGGTCCTGGCGTTTCGCCTGCTTCTGCCGATACTCCAGGCTCTGTTCCAGTTGCAGGACGAACCGCTTCCGACAGTAAGGGCAGACCGCCTCTTTGCCCAGCATGGCGCGGAAGACTTCCAAGGGATGGCCCGCCGGACAGGGAATGTGCAAGGGGACTTCGGTCTGGATCTGCTCGATGTCCAGCGGCGCCGCCTCGGCCTCGGGCAACGCAGGCTCGGCCGCGGGCAACGCGGGCGCGGTTTCCTCGGCATGAAAAAGGCCCGGCAGTTCCAACTGCGGGGACTCGTCGGCCGCCGTTTCAAAGGGGAGCGGGCCCATGGCGGGCAACTCGAACGACGACGATGGTTTCGCCGAAGGCTCGAAGCTGAAGGGATTGCCGTGGTCGTCGGGCAACTCGAAGGGTAGCGCGGCTTGGGCCCGTGGATCAAAAGGCAAATCGATGCCGCCTGGCTGCAAGGCCGGCGCCGACTCTTCGGGGGCCTTGGCGGCCGGCGTCTCGGGCGCCGGCGGCGCTGCGCGCGGGTAATCCAGCGGCGTCGCACCGCCGACGGACGGGCTCAACGAAAACGGCTGGGCTGGCGGCATCTCGAACGCCGCGCGCGGACCCATGGTAACTCCCGGCGAAACGGTCGCAGCCGGTGGCGCCGGCATGCCGGGCGGCGAAAAAGTCGGCATGACAGGGGCACTGACAGGGGCACTGACAGGGGCACTGACAGGGGCACTGACAGGGGCACTGGCCGGCGGCAGCGGGGCAGGGGGGGCGGCCGGATGGGCGGCGCCCGGCGGCGGCTGAAACTGCGGCAAGGCGAACTCGCCCACCCGTGGCGCGGCCGCCCGTGGCGCGGCCGCCCGTGGCGCGGCCGCCCGTGGCGCGACCGGATGGGCGGCTCCCGGCGGCGGCTGGAACTCCGGCAGCATGAACTCGCCGATCGGCTGCGGCGTCGGCACGACGAACGGGGTCCCGCAGTAGGGACATTGGCACGGCTGTCCCGCCTGCGATGCGTCGCCCTCCAAAACGTGTCCCTGTGGACATTGAAACTGAAAAACCATAAGGATTCCTGACCGACCCGGACCGCCCTCGCCGCCGCCCCTCTCCTGCAAGACGCGATGGAAAGGCAAACGGCGCTGCGCTTGTTTGCCTTCCCATATTTGCTCAACTTATTCCGACGCGGGCCCTAATTCCTGCGTGATTGCTTCCCACAGCGCATCCAGCGACTGCGGAATCACGCGAATGCCGGCCACCACCGGCATGAAATTGGTATCCCCGGTCCAGCGCGGCACGATATGCCAATGCAGGTGGTCGGGCAAACCGGCTCCCGCCGCGCGGCCCAGGTTCAACCCCAAGTTGAACCCTTGGGGTTGCAGAAGCTTCTCCAAGAGAAGGATCATCTGCGTCATCGTTTGCATCAACTCCAGTTGGGCGTCGCCGCCAAGCTGGTCCAAGCGGCCGACGTGCAACCGCGGCGCAACCAACAAATGGCCATTGTTGTACGGATAACGATTCAACACCGTCAGGCAATGGGGGCCGCGTTGGATCACGGAGCGCTGGCGGTCGTCGCCTTCCGAGGCGCCTTGGCAGAGGAAACAGTTCGGCTCCGCCCCGGGGGGGAGCGGGGCCGTGTGGTTCGCGCGTGGCGCGTCCTTATCGCCCAGGATATATCCCAGTCGCCAGGGGGCCCATATCTGTTCGTTTTCCACGATCGCGCTCACTCCGCGGGAAATTATGGCCGATCTCCATGCAGTCTAACTTAGCGGCAGGACGGGAACAAGTGTATCCGGCAGTCGCCCAGGAGAACTGCAAAGTCGGGGTCCGGTCCATTTTTCGGCTCCAACACCCGGTTTTTGGGCAAAGCTTTGTCCGAAAACATGGACCTGACCCCTTGGCGTCACAACAGCACACGAAGCGTGCCAGACACATGGAACGAGTATCACGGCCCATCCCCCCCCGGAATGACCGTCTTCTCAAGTTGCACGTTCCACCGAGACGAAACAGATTGTAGCGAAACAGCAAACTTTTCCGCGCCCGCGCACCTTCTCGGCCGCTGGCCACGGGCAAACAAAGGCGGTAAACTTACCTTACTATGGATTTCCGCGTCGATCTCAACGTGTTCCGTGGCCCCTTGGACTTGCTGCTCTATTTGGTCCGCAAGCATGAGGTGGAGATTGTCGATATCCCCATCGCCATGATTACGGAGCAGTATTTGGGCTATTTGGCGGTTTTGGAGCAGTTGGACGTCAATGCCGTGGGCGATTTTCTTGCTATGGCGGCCTGGCTGATCGAGATCAAGTCGCAACAGGTCCTGCCGCGCAGCGACGAGGTGCAGGAGGAGTTGGACGATCCGCGTCAGGAGTTGGTGCGTCGCCTGTTGGAGTACAAGAAGTATCGCGATGCGGCCAGCATGTTGGAAGATCGCGGCCGGGCCTGGCAACAGCACTATCCGCGGCTGGGCAACGATCTGGCCCGCCGCGAGCGAAACCTGGCCGACGAGCCGATCCAGGAAGTGGAACTGTGGGATTTAGTCAGCGCGTTCGGGCGGATCATCCGCGAAAGCGTGGCCGCGAAACCCTCGAACATCGTTTATGACGACACCCCGATCCGCGTCTACATGGAGCGCATTCATGCCCTGCTCGTCGCCCGCGGGCAACTGGCGTTCAGCGATTTGTTCGACGCCAACATGCACAAATCGGCCTTGATGAGCATTTTTCTGGCCGTGCTGGAGTTGGTCCGCCATCATCGCGTGCGCGTGGAG
>CAYYBU010000319.1:0-4718 GCA_964469945.1 uncultured Planctomycetaceae bacterium | reverse complement strand
GTAGCAGGCACACGCCGTGTGCCGTGGCGGACGGCACACGGCGTGTGCCTGCTACCTTGCTTGCCGAGCGCTGCCGCGCCGTGGGCATCGATCCGGCGGGGCTGCCGGGCCGGCAACTGATCGCCCTGAGCGAGCAACTAATCGGTTTCCCCCGCCACTTGTCGCAACACACCGGCGGCATGGTGATGACGCGAGGACCGCTGTGCGAGTTGGTGCCCATCGAAAACGCCGCCATGCCCGAGCGAACCGTCATTCAGTGGAACAAGGACGACCTGGACGAATTGGGCATTCTCAAGGTCGATTGTCTGGCCTTGGGCATGCTCACCGCCATTCGCCGTTGTTTCGAGTTGGTGGAAAAGCACGACGGCCGGCGGTTGACGCTGGCCAATATTCCCGAGGGCGACGAGACGGTCTATGCCATGATCCGCCGCGCCGACACGATGGGCGTCTTCCAGATCGAGAGCCGCGCGCAGATGAGCATGTTGCCGCGGCTGCGGCCGGCGTGTTTCTACGACCTGGTCATCGAAGTGGCCATCGTGCGTCCCGGGCCGATCCAGGGGAACATGGTCCATCCCTATTTGCGCCGCCGCAACGGCGAGGAGGCAGTCACCTATCCCAACAAAGTGGTCCGCCAGGTGCTGGGAAAGACCCTCGGCATTCCGCTGTTTCAAGAACAAGCGATGCGGCTGGCGGTCGAGGCGGCCGGTTTCACGCCTGGCGAGGCCGACCAACTGCGCCGCGCCATGGGGGCCTGGCGGCGGCCCGGGCTAATCGACCAGTTCCACAAGAAGCTGACCGAGGGCATGTTGGCCAATGGCTTTACCGAGGACTACGCCGAGGCGGTCTTCCGGCAGATTCGCGGCTTCGGCGACTATGGCTTTCCCGAATCACATGCCGCCAGTTTCGCCCTGCTGGTCTACGTGTCCGCCTGGCTGAAACACCACTACCCGGCTGCGCTGACGGCCGCCCTGTTGAACAGCCAGCCCATGGGGTTTTACGCCCCGGCGCAACTGGTCCGCAACGCCCGGGAGCACGGCGTGGAAGTGCTGCCGGTGGACGTGAATCGCAGCGCCTGGGACTGCACGTTGGAAGGAGTGGATGCCTCTCGTTCATCCTTCATCCCTCGTCCTTCCGCCTCCCTTCGTCTTGGTTTCCGCATGTTGCACGGCCTGGCACATGCCCATGCCCAGCGGATCGTGACGGCCCGCGGCCGGGAAGCTTTTACGTCGATCGAAGATTTCTCGCAACGGACGCGGCTAAGCCGTGCGGTGTTGACGCGGCTGGCCAAGGCGGGCACGCTAGGCTCGTTGGGGCTCGATCGCCGCGGAGCGCTCTGGCACGCCCTGGCCCAGGATCCGCGGGCGTTGCCGCTGTTCGATCATGGACCACCGAGTCCGCCGCCTTCCCGGCTGCCACTGCCGCCGCTGCCCAGCCTGTCGGCGGTGGAAGAAGTGTTGGCCGATTACCGCACGGCCGGGCTGTCCTTGCGTGGTCATCCCATGGAATTTCTTCGCCCGGCGCTGGATGCCAGGGGTATCGCCACGGCGGCCGGCCTGAAAACGTGGCCTCACGACAAGCCGGTCTGCGTGGCGGGCATTGTCCTGGTGCGGCAACGCCCTGCGACCGCCCGCGGCATCACCTTCGTCACCTTGGAAGATGAGACCGGCACGGCCAACCTGATCGTTCGCCCGGGCGTCTGGAAGCGTTACCGTGCGGCCGCCATGGAGGCCACGATACTAATGGCCCACGGGGCCTTGCAACGACAGGGGGAAATCATTCACGTGCTGGTCGCGCGGCTGGACGACCTCTCTAGCGGCTTGCAGGCGATGGATCCCGAGTCGCGGGATTTTTGTTGAAATTCGCCGACTCTACTGCAGCGAGCGCAGCGCGGCAAGCAGGCCGTGGAACTGAAAGCCGCCGCCGCCGCCCAGCATCTGCTGAATGGGCTGCGCTTGATCGGTCTTGCCGTAAGCAGTCAAGGAGATGCCGATTTCCCGGCTGAAATCCTCCACCACCCCTTCGACCGCGCGATACAACGCGCTGATGCTCGGTGCGGAGGCCGGATTACGCTTCATCTCCTCCGCCTGAGCCGCAGTCAGGTTGAACTCGGTGATCAACGCGCGAGTAATGCTGTAACCGCCGAACCCCAAGTGGCGCACCCAGATCCCCGCGGGCGAACTGATGACCATGTTGCCGCCATCGCCACCGATATCGAGCAGGGCCACCGGCCACTGCGGCTTGGTGGACTGGGCCGCTTTGCCGGCGGCCGCGGCGGGCGGCTGGGTGGCGTCTTCACTGGTGTCTTCGGCGGCCACGGAGCGCTCGAACATCAGGTAATTGTGCAAGGCAATACACTCGCTCTGCAGCAGGTCGACGCGGATGCCCACGCGCTGCATCAACTCCAGGCGTTTGTCCACCAGCTTGCGGCGGGCGGCGGCAAAAAGGACGGCGGCGGTCCCCTTCTTCGCCTCGGATGGCGGGGGACTGCCGGTCTCACCGGCAGCGTCGCCCAGGGTTTGGAAGTCCCACATCAACTGGTCCAGCGGGGTCGGAAGTTGATGCTTGGCCTCATACTGCACCATGGTCGACAGCTTGGCGCGGCTGGTGGCGGGCAACTGGAAGAGCCGGGTCAACACGATCCGTCCCGGCAAGCCCAGGCAGACCTGATCCGCTTTCAGTTCGTACTGGGTGAGAAACGCGCTCAGCGATTCTTCGAGAATGGCGCGCTCTTCCTCTTCGCCGGCCGCCTGGCCCAAAGGCTTTTTGAACTCGAATATTGTGGCGACGTCCAGGGCGACCGTCTCCTCTTTCTTGTTCCACGTCAACTTGACGGCCTTCAAACTGCTGGAGCCGATGTCGAGTCCCCAGGCCGTCGCCGGGCGGCGGAAAAGCTGGGTCACCTTGCCCAGCGCGCTCTGCCGTTCACTGGCGCGAAGGTCCAGTTGCACGTGTGCTTGCCCCAGCCCTTGCAGGGCCAAGCCGCAGGCTACGGCAAAGGCCCCCGGATGCGCGCTCAACGCGGCGCGATCGAGGCTTTCGCCAAGTTTCAAGCGTCGGAACGAATCCAGGAAGTCGATGGGAAACCCCGCCGGCGTCGGTGCGGACTGCGAGGCCCAGGGCGGCGGGACGATGACGCCGCTCTTGGCGGCCCGTTTCGCGCGCCGCTGCATTTCCTCGAGCAATTTGGGGCCACGCGGATCGTCGGGCGCCAAGGCTCGCAAGCGCTCGACCACGGCCAACAGCGGCCCATCGACCACCGCGGCGTTGCGCAGGTCCCATGTGATCCAGCTCAGGTCCGCGACCCGTTCGCACAAAGCGGCCGTTTCGGCGATTTGCAGCGACCGGGGGATGTTTTCCAACAGCTTGGCCGCCTCTTCGTACTGATACTGGGCAAGCTTGGCTGCGGCCGCCGCGGCGAATCGCTTCTGAATCTGCTCGGCCAGTTGTCGGGCCTGTGCGTGCCCGGGCTTCAACTCCAGCAAGCGCGCCACCTTGGGCAGCGCGGCAATCATGTCCTTGTTGCGAAGGTCGGCGCGGAGTTCCTTGCCCAGACAGGCCAACTCCTGCTGCCGCGACACAGCCTCGGCGAGGAGGGTTTGGAACTCTTCGTTACGCAGCGTCGGCGACACACTCTCCAGCACGCCAATGGCGCCCTGGTAATCGTGGTCGTCGAGGCAACGCTGCCCCCGGCTATAGACGGCTTCCGCCTTGGTCAATGCCTGTTCGCGTTCGGCGCCGAGCCGTTTGATAAGCTCCGTGGCCGCTTTGGCCTGGTGGCTCAGTCGCGGATGGTCGGTCATTTCCGACATCGGGCTGAGCAGTTCGACGGCTTCTTCGTAGCGAGCTTCCGTCTGCAACTGCTCGGCCTTCAGCAGGGTCATTTCGAACTGTTCGGACTGCTGGTGGACGGCGGCGGCCAGGTTGGCCCCGCAAATGCCGCAGAAACGCTCGCCGGCGGGGCAGACGTTGCCGCAATGTACGCAGGGTTCCCAGAGCGGCTCGCCGCACTGCGCGCAGAATTTTCGCGTCGCCGGACTGACGGTCTTGCAGCGGCGACAATGCAGAGCGTCGCCGTGGCCTTGCTCCGTCGTCGGCCCGGCGCCGTGCCTCGTGGCCTGTGGCTCCTCCTCCGGTGCTCGCATGGTTACGTCGATCGTCAAAGCCTCATCCATAGGGTCAATCGCGGAGTTTTCGCACTTCAATGGAAAGGATTTGGATGGTCAATTCTTGCTCTTCGTCGCCCGCCACCAGCGCGCCGGCGCTGGAACGGGTGATCAGCACGTCGATCGAGCGCGTGCGATCTTCGCCGGCTGCCTCGGTCAAGCTGTCCAACCACAACCCGTCCGGCAGAGGATGTTCGATACAGTGTTTCAATTGCCGGCGGTAGTAGTTCAAGGGGCGGCTTGGCTTGGTCCGCTCTTCAATGCGTAAGTAGTTGACTTGCAGGCTGTCGTCGGCCAGTTGCGCCAGATTGGCGACGTACTTGCCCGGCCAGTCGATGTGATACGCGGCGTTGACCGTACTGCCGGGATGGGGGGCCAGCGGCAGGTCGGCCGGGATGTCATCGCTGGTCGGCACGCTGCCGCTGCGGTAGGCGATGCGCCCCATGGCCGCCTTATGACAACAGCGGCAATAGCCTTGTACCAATTCCTCGATCAACTTGTCCCAGGCCGTCTCGGACTGCGCGGCGGCATTGGGCTGCGCACCGGCATTGCTGT
>CAYYBU010000318.1:0-4732 GCA_964469945.1 uncultured Planctomycetaceae bacterium | reverse complement strand
AGGTTGAAGGAATCCTCGTTCTCGTTTAGCTTCTTAAACCAATCCGCAGGGAAGGAGCCGAGAGGGTCGGGATCGAATTCCGCCGGTGGGTTTCCCTTGCACCAGTACAGCAGCGCCAGCAGGAATCGCAGCAGCGCCACGTTATCCATGGGATTGCTCGCCGCGATCTGCCGGATGCGGCCGGCATCGTCCAGGGCCTTGCGGATCCCCACGCGGTCCCAGGTCCCATCGCGGTAAAGCACCGGGATCCACTTTTCCTCAAGCAGGTTGTAATTCATGCGATTGGCCTACCAATTCCTTGACAGTCCGGGCAGCGGTCCACTGCTTCCCATCAGAGTGATGGATAAATGTGAATATACCGCCGCGGAACATACACTACCATCTACCCACCCATTATGGCTAGCGAGCCCTTGGAGTGCGGCCGACTGGCCGCCGTTTTCTTTGGGAAGATTGGAGCCCGAAGCGCCAGCGAGACCTGGGTGACGCGCAATTCGCTTGACGGCGGCACTTCCGCCGAGTAAAGTTATGTCACGGGGCACAAGTGCGGGGCAAGGTGCCCGGGCAGAAATGCCGATATTGATCCTGAAGGAGTACCGGTCGTGAACGCTTTTGTGAACCTATTGCCGTTGTTATTGCTGGCCTTGGCCAGCCGTCGGCCGTAAGGTTCGCGCGTACTCCCGCTTTTTGGAAGAACAATCGAACCCCAAGGCAGACAACGCCTTGGGGTTTTTTTATTCATCGCTACGAAAGACCATCCTCATGACCGATTCGATAAAGACCCCTTCGCGACGCATCGTTATTTTCGACACCACCCTCCGCGACGGCGAGCAGTCGCCCGGCGCCAGCATGAACCTGGCCGAGAAGATGGAGATCGCCCAGACGCTGGTCGAACTGGGCGTCGACGTGATCGAGGCCGGTTTCCCCATCGCCTCGCCGGGCGACTTCGCGGCCGTGCGGCAGATCGCCCAGTCGGTCCGCGGCGCGGTGATTTGCGGGCTGGCCCGCTGCCGCACGGAAGACATCGACCGCGCCTGGGAAGCGGTGCGGCAGGCCGAGCGGCCGCGGATCCACGTCTTTCTCGCCACCAGCGCGGTCCATCGCGAGTTCAAGCTGAAGATGGACAAGGACGAGATCATTCGCCACGCCGTGGCCGGCGTCCAACGGGCGGTCGGTTATTGCCCGGACGTCGAGTTCTCGCCCGAAGACGCCGCCCGCACCGAGATGGATTTTCTCTGCCGGGTGGTCGAGGCGACCATCGCCGCGGGGGCCACCACGGTCAACATTCCCGACACCGTGGGTTACGCCACGCCCAGCCACATGCACCATGTGATCCAGACGCTGCGCCAGCGGGTCCCCAACATCGAGCGGGCCGTCATCAGCGTCCACTGCCACAACGATCTGGGCATGGCCGTGGCCAACAGCCTGGCGGCCGTCGAGGCCGGCGCGGGGCAAGTGGAATGCACCATCAACGGCCTGGGCGAGCGGGCGGGCAACTGCTCGCTGGAAGAGATCGTGATGGCGATGCGCACCCGCAACGACTATTATCATGCCGACAGCGGCGTGGTCAGCCGCCGCCTGGTGCCCGCCAGCCGCCTGGTGGCCAACATCACCGGCATGTTGGTGCAGCGCAACAAGGCCATCGTGGGACAGAACGCCTTCGCCCACGAGGCCGGCATCCATCAGGACGGCATTCTCAAGGAGCGCACCACCTACGAAATCATGCGGCCCGAGGACGTCGGTTTCGCCACCACCGATCTGGTCCTGGGCAAGCACAGCGGGCGGGCGGCCTTGGCCAGTCACGTCAAGACCCTGGGCTACACGCTCAGCGGCGAGCAGCTCCAGACGGTCTTCGAGCAATTCAAGGTGCTGGCCGACAAGAAGAAGGAGATTTACGACGCCGACGTGGCCGCGCTGGTCGAGCAGGAGATCCGCGCCGTGGGCGAGCTGTGGTCGCTGGTTTCGTACCAGGTGACGACCGGCACGGGCAAAGTGCCCATGGTGTCGCTGCGGCTGCGTCGTGGCGAGGAGGAATTCACCACCGAGATGGCCTGCGGCGACGGCCCGGTGGACGCGATCTTCCTGGCCATCGAAGAGCTGACCGGCATTACGGTGACGTGTCGCGACTTCAACGTTCACAGCGTGACGGTGGGCAAGGACGCACAGGGCGAGGTGGTGGTGGAGGTCGAGCACGGCGGCCGACCCTATCGGGGCCGCGGCATTTCGACCGACAGCGTGGAAGCCAGTGCCAAGGCGTTTCTCGGCGCCATCAATCGGATTGCGACCGGGGACGCCGGCCGCGCCGGTTAAAGGGATTGTTTTCAGGCCGAGTGGCGGAATCGGTAGACGCTCAGGATTTAAAATCCTGTGGGCTTAATCGCCCGTGCGGGTTCGAGTCCCGCCTCGGCTATTGACACCTGCGCGTTGGTGCGTCGGTCGCCTTTGCTTTGATAAACTCATTCTGACGCGGGTCCTTACGCGGGGGACGTTCAGGACGCCAATCTGCATGAAACGCTCAACAACGATAGCGACGTTGTTTCTGGATATGGGTGGCACGCTGCGCTCCGCGTCATTCGCGCCCACCATGCCCGTTGGCAATGTGGCGCATGAAGGCTGGCACGTCGCGGCCGTCGGACTGACGTTGTTTCTCTCCGTGTTGGCGACTGGGCACGCGGTGCTCAACAAGCGCGATTCGCGTGCCGCCCTGGCCTGGGTGGGGTTCGTCTGGCTGGTGCCCCTGGTCGGACCGGTCATGTATTTCATCTTCGGCGTCAATCGTATTCGCCATAAGGCCGCTCTGCTGCGAAGGAGCCTGGAACGCTATCGGGCGCAAGCCGCGCAAGCCGAATGTCTGCCGGAAGAGTTGCAGCGGCATCTGCCGGATCACGGCGGGCATATCGAGATGCTGGCGCGGGTCGTGGGTCGCGTGGTCGATCGCCCCTTGCTGTCGGGCAATCGAATCGATCCCTTGGTCAACGGAGATGAAGCCTATCCGGCCATGCTGGAGGCGATCCAACGCGCCCGCCAGACAGTCTCTCTGGTCACCTACATCTTCGATCGGGACGAAGTCGGCACGGCCTTTGCGCATGCCCTGGGCGAGGCCGCGCGCCGGGGCGTGGAAGTGCGGGTGTTGATCGACGGGACGGGGATTCGCTATTCCTGGCCCACCATTCTCCACACCTTGCGACGCGAGGGGGTGAAACATGCCCGCTTCCTCCCTTCGTTGTGGCATCTGATGTCGATGAACATGCGCACGCACCGGAAAATCCTGGTGGCGGATGGGCGCGTGGGATTCACCGGCGGCATGAATCTTCGCGTGGGACACTGCCTGCAACGCCAACCGCCGCGCCCGCTGCAGGACATCCATTTTCGCGTGCAGGGCCCGGTGGTCGCCCAACTGCAGGAAGTGTTCGCCGACGATTGGCTGTTCACGACCGGCGAAGCGTTGCGCGGCGAGTCGTGGTTTCCCAAGACCGAAAACGCCGGGCAGGTGTTGGCGCGAGGCGTGACCGATGGCCCCGATGAGAATTTCGAGAAGCTTCTCTGGACCCTGCTGGGCGCCCTCTCGATTGCCCGCCATTCCGTCCGCATCATGACTCCCTATTTTCTGCCCGACCCGGTCGTGATATCCGCCCTGAATCTGGCATCCATGCGGGGCGTACAGGTCGATATCATCTTGCCCGCGCGGAACAACCTGCCCTTCGTCTTGTGGGCCTCGCGGGCGATGTGGTCGCAAGTGCTCCAGCATGGATGCCGGATCTGGTTGACCCCGCCTCCCTTCGATCACTCCAAACTCATGCTCGTGGATGGCTGCTGGGTGCTGCTGGGCTCGGCCAACTGGGATTCACGAAGCTTGCGTCTCAACTTTGAGTTCAACCTGGAATGTTACGACCTCGACCTCGCCCGGCGGCTCGATCGGTGGATCGAGACGAAACGCAGCGGCGCCCACCCCGTGACGATGGAGGAGGTCGATGGCCGTTCCCTGCCCGCGCGCCTGCGCGACGGCACGGCACGCTTGTTGACACCGTACTTATAGTCCCCATGCCACCCACAACGGAGATACGTTATGAATCTGTCCCGCCACGCCACGCTTGCCATGTCGCTGCTCTGCGCATCGATCGTTTGCTTGCTCTCGTCCCCGCCGGGTTCGGCCGAGGAGAAGTTCGGCTATACCGATACCCCGCGGCTGCCGAATTCGCCCTGGCGGGTGCATGATCGCGAGCGGCCGCAGCCGCCGCGGGTCACCCCCGGCCGCGAGCCGGCCAGCCCGCCCGCCGACGCCATCGTGCTCTTCGACGGCAAGGACTTGTCGCAATGGACGGGCGGCAATCCGCGCGGCATCGAAGACGGCGTCATCAATATCGCCAAGACCGGTCAGATCGCCACCAAGAAAAGTTTCGGCGACTGCCAGTTGCACATCGAATGGGCTGCACCGGCCAAAGACGACGGCGGGCCGATGAACTGGGGCAACAGCGGCGTGCTGTTCCTCGGCAAGTACGAGTTACAGATCATCGAGTCGCACGACCATCGCATCTATGCCGACGGCATCGCCGCCGCGATTTACGGCCAGACGCCGCCGCTGGTGAATGTGGCCCGCAAGCCGGGCGAGTGGGAAACCTACGACGTGATCTTCCGCCCGCCGCAGTTCGACGGCAAGCGGCTCGTGCGGCCCGCGTACTTCACCGCGTTTTGGAACGGCGTCCTGGTGCAGTATCATAAGGCGTCGCTGGGCCCC
>CAYYBU010000317.1:0-4736 GCA_964469945.1 uncultured Planctomycetaceae bacterium | reverse complement strand
CGCGACATTCTTGGCATTCTCGACGGCCGTGAATTTGCGCCCGCGATAAATCTCCAAGAACAACATACTTGCCAGCGCCGAGCCCACCGGTACGCCCCGGAAGGTCGGTTGCGAGAGCCTTCTCTCCAAATCCCAGATGGTCTCAGGCGTGCATTTCATGGGAAACGGGAACTCATATCCTGCAAGCTAACTGCGGGCGCCGGCGCGTCCGCGGTAAAGCATGTACAACAAAATGGCGTACATCGCGGCGATATACGTCGCGCGCCCCACGAGCATGGCCTGGGGGAAGTCCACCAAGTCGACTTGCTTCCGGGTCAGCAACCAGAGCGTCGTCAGATAGACGGCGATGCCGATGGCCGTGGCAGCCACGAGCAACCCCTGGCCCTTGACCACCGCCAGCATCCCCTGCTTCTTGACCAGCACGAAGGCGTGGTCCAGCACGCCGAGGGGCGCCAGTAGCGCCACCAACATGCTCCACCGTATGGCCGGCACGGCATCGACGTACTTCGGCAGTATCCAAGAAACCACGGGGCCAATCAGGAGCCAACCCATGGCCACCACCGGCACCATGCCCAGCAGCGTGGCCAGCATCGGTTTGATGACGAGCGTCACCGCCTCGCGCCGGCTGTTCGTGCGGCCAAAGTGCTCGACGAGACGAGGGTACAAAACCTGCGTGAGGGCGTTGGGGAGCAATTGCACGGCCCCGGCGACGGTCAGAACCAGGGCATATAGTCCCAAGCCGCGCCGCCCGGCGTAGCACAACACCAGGGTTTGATCGAGGACGGACCAGTACGCATAGAGTTGACCCGCACAAAAGATGGGCAGGCCGATCTTCAGCAGGTGCGTTAGGTGGGTAAAGTTCCAACGCGGCCCGATGCGTACGGGACGCCAGTGGTAGAGGATCGCCATGCCCACGGCGGCGGCCAGGCAGGCCCTCAGGCAGATCCCGTAAAAGCCGATCAGGGCCACCAGCGCGACCATCGCCAGCCCGACGCTGGCGTTGGCCACGTCGGCCACGGCGAGCTTGGCGAAGTCTCCCGACGTGCGGTAGGTCGAATTGAGGTAGTAGTTGGTATAGAAGAGCGCGAAGGCCAAAAAGGCATTGGCGGCCAGTCCGGCGGCGGCCGGCAGGTTTCCCTGGAAAAGATTCCAGGCGGCGACCGCCAGCAAGGCCGTGCAGATGACGCCGCTGAGCAAGAAGGCCCAGCCCTGGGCCACGGCGGCAAGTTGCCAGCCGTGCTCGCGGTCGCCTTTGCCGATAAAAAAAGGAAACTCGCGGTTCAGCCCGTTGAAGACGCCCAGTTGCAAAAATGGTGCGTATCCCAAGATCAAGCCGAAGCTGTTGAACAGCCCCAGCACGGCGGGATCGACCAAGCGGGCCTGGATCAACCCGCCGGTCATCCGCAGTGTCATGGCCAACACGCTCCCGCCGGCCAGGGTGCCCACCAGGACAAACAGTGGCCGGGCGCCGGCAACGTGCGGCGCAGAGACCGTCTGCGGCGCCAGTTCCACTTCGCCCACGTCCGCCGGGCTGCTGGACGCCAACAGCACGGACTCTTCATCCGCAGGCAGCGCGGCGGAGACTTCCGTCGGTTCCTCCGGCTTGGGCGCCGCGGATTCGTTCAATTCTGCTGAATTTCCCTTCATGCCCGCACCGCGTCGACGACGCGTTGCACTTGTGCCTCGGTAATCCCCACCGAACAGGGCAGGCTCAGCGCGTCCCGGTGCAGCCGCTGCGCCACGGGGCACGCCGCGGGCTTCATCGCGGCGTACGCCGGACTGGCGTGCATCGGTTGCCAAAGCGGCCGGGCCTGAATGCGTTGCTGCGCCAGCTTGTGCAAGAGGTCGCGGCTCCCCATGCCGTACGCCTGGCGATCGACCAGCACCGTGTACATCCAGTAGGTGCTCCACGCCCAAGGCGCTTCGTTCATGGGCCGAATGCCGGGCACGTCGCGCAGGCCATCCGTATAGGCTTGTGCCACCCGCCGCTTGACGGCTACGTACGGGTCGAGTTGCTCCATTTGGCCAACGCCGATGGCCGCCAAGACGTTCGTCAGCCGGTAATTGTATCCAACCTCGTGGTGGATATACTCCAGCGGGTCGTCCTTGGCTTGCGTGCTCAGGTACTTGGCCTTGTCGGCCCAGGCTTCATGGTCGGTCACGATCATCCCGCCGCCGCCGGTCGTGATGATCTTATTACCGTTGTAGCTGAAGCAGGCCATGTGGCCGAGACTGCCGACCATGCGCCCCTTGTACTTGGCGCCCAAGCTCTCCGTGGCGTCTTCAATGACCGGCAACTCGAACTTGCCGGCCGCTTCCAGAATGGGGTCCATGTCGACCGGGTGTCCGAGAACATGCACGGGCAGGACGGCCGCCACCCGCCGGCCGGTGGCGTTGTTCAACAACCGGCCGCCCTTCCAGGTGCATTGCCGCTGCAAGAAGTCGACCACTTTCTGCGGATCCATTTGCCAATAGTCCGGCTCGGCGTCGATCAACACGGGCCATGCGCCGCGGTAACGCACCGCATTGACCGGCGCGATGAACGTCAGGTCGGAGACGAGCACTTCTTCGTCGGCCTGCACGCCCGCCACTTGCAGCGCCACGTGGATTGCAGCCGTGCCGTTGACCGTGGCCACGGCCTTCTTGCAGCCCACATAGGAGGCCATCGCCTGCTCGAAGCGGTCGACGAACGATCCGACCGAAGAGACCCAGTTGGTGTCGAGGCATTCCTTGACGTATTTCCACTCGTTGCCGTGGATTTCGGGCACGATCAGGGGAATAAAGCCGGCGTCCGCCGCTTGGCGCGAGTCCGTCTGGCGTTCCCCATTTTCAGCTTTTCTATTCATGGCGTCACTTTGTCCCCGCCCAGCGGTAGACCCCCGGATTCATCAATCCATGTTGCACGGCGTACTGATCGAAGAGGAAGAGGAACCTGGCCACCGCTTCGGCCTGCGCTTCGGAGCCCGCCCGAACCCCGCCGCCGATTCGTGGAAAGAACGCGCAGCCGCGTTCCATCGCGATTTCATGAAACTGCGACCGCAGTTCAGCAAGCATGTGATCGGCGAAGCTGGCATTATCGTGCGGCGACTGCGGGGCTTCCGTTGTCTCATGGGCTTCCCGGTATTCGTCGAGGCACTGCCGTACCCGGAATTCCAAAGCCTCCATGGTTGTCGGCAATGCAAGGTCCTCATACCAGCCGCCGAAGGCTGCCAGCAGGGTACGAATCATCGCAATCACCGCGGCGTCGTTTTCCGTATGATAGTCGCGTGCGGGCTCGACGATTAGAACGTGCCCGCCCTCGGCAAGAATATCGCGCGTTCTCCGCAACACCGTGCCGCAATCGGTAAAATGGTGCAACGTGCCGTGAAATACGACGTTGTCGTACTTCGTGTCCGGGCGCCACGACAGAAAGTCCGCCGCCAGGTACTGTAGCGATCCGAAGCCGTCGCGCCACGGATTCGCGCTGGCGAATTCTTTGGCGATCTCCACGGCTTCCTCGGACAACTCGAGGCCGGTGACGTGATAACCCTGGCGTGCGAGTTCAAGAGTCATGTATCCGACTCCGGACCCGACTTCCAACACCGTCCCGCCATGAAGATGGGCCAAAAGGAAATCCAGACTGGCGCCAAATACCATGTTGGCGAGGTAGGGTCTGCGCCACGGATTGTTGTAGAACGCATCGCAAGGCGTGACCCGGCGCAAGTCCGGGACGTGTCCGTTGCGCACGCGCTCCCGCGCACGCTCGCCGAAGGCTTTCGCCTCTGATTCCAAGTCGTGGTCCACGGGCGTCTCCGTTTTCAAACGTTTTTGTACTTGGAACTGTCGAAGTCGCGGATGATCCCGCTGCGGACCAGTTGGATTACCTCCATGATTCCTTGCTCGACGGTCCGCGTCGTTTCGTAACCCAGCACGCGATGGATCCTGGCAAAGGAGACGCGGTAATCCCGCGGATCCTCGTCCTTGTGGACGTATTGCACGCGGGCGTCGGGAACGTGCTTGAGAATCATGTCGACGAGCTGCTGCTTTTGATAGTTTTGCTCCGTCGAGCCGACGTTGAACACGACGTTGCGAACCTGCTCGGCGGGGGCCTGAAGCACCGCGGCCACCGCCCGCGCGATATCGCGGACGTGTACGTAGGGCCGCCAGAACTGCTCGCCGAAGACGACGAGCTGTTTCTTGACCAGCATTTCCGCGGTGAACTCGTTGACGGTGAGGTCGAACCGCATTCTGGGCGAGACGCCGAACACCGTGGCGAACCGCAACGCGGTGGCGCAAAGACTGCCCGTGGCTTGCGGGTCGAGCGCCGCCCGCTCCACGTCCACCTTGGTTTCGGCATAGAGCGACACGGGGCGAAGTTCCGCGTCTTCGTCGATGTGGCCTTGCGAATCGGCCATTTTGCCGTAATTGCTGCACGTCGAGGCGAAGACGAATCGTGCGACTCCCGCTTTGCCGCACTGCTCGATCAGGGCCAGCGAGGCGTCGCGATTGGTCGCGATGGCGAGGTCGCGGTGTTTCGCGCACGCCGGATCGCCCACGATGGCGGCCAAATGGACGACGGCATCCACGCCCGCCAGGGCTTCCGCGGTGCAGGCCGGATCGCGAACGTCGCCGAGCAGGAACTGGAAATTCTGCTGCGACCACATTCCCAGCAGGGCGTCGCCGCCATACATCAAATTATCCAACACGCGTACCTGGTGTCCACCGGCCAGCAAGGTCTGGGCCAGCACCGAGCCGAT
>CAYYBU010000316.1:3803-4737 GCA_964469945.1 uncultured Planctomycetaceae bacterium | reverse complement strand
AACGCTCCAGCTAACATGACGGGTTGGCTTGGAGGGGCCGCCGAGATCGACCCGCCGCTTGAAGTATCCATTGGTGCAGAGGCAAGAAGACGATCATGAAAGTGCTAGGCGTTTCCGGCAGTCCGCGACGCGGCGGCAATACCGATACCCTAATTCAGACGGGCCTGGAGGTCTTGGCCGGCGAAGGACTGGCGACCGAGTTTCTCTCCTTGGCGGATCGGCCCGTCAAACCGTGTATTGCCTGTGGCGGCTGCGGTAAGTGCGACGATCCGCGGTGCGTGCAGGAGGATCCGGCGTTCGACGGCATTGTCGAGCGGTTCATCGAGGCCGACGGATTCCTGATCGGCTCGCCCGTCTATTTCGGTTCGGCCACGCCGCAAACGATGGCGCTGTTGGATCGCGTCGGCTACGTGGCTCGGCAGAAGGACAATTTTCTCCGCCGCAAGACGGGGGCCGCCGTGGTGGTCGCCCGGCGTGCCGGCCAGAACTTCACCTTCGCGCAGCTCAACTACTTCTTTCTGATCAACGAGATGATCGTGCCCGGTTCGACCTACTGGAACATCGCCTTTGCCCGCCAGCGAGGGGAAGTCGCCAATGACGCCGAAGGCATGGCGACCGTGAAGCAGTTGGCGCTGAACATGGCCTGGCTGATGAAGAAGCTCGCCTAGGCGGCCCCGGCGCGGAGCCGATCGAGGGCCTGCTCCGCCACCATGCGGACGCGGGGGTCTTCATCGCTCAGCAGCTTGGCCAACGCCGGAATGGCGGCCACCGCCCGGGCGCCGTGCAATCGCAAGGCGCCCGCCGCTTCAGCCGACCTGGACGACTAATCCTCGTCCACTCATCCCAACACAAAGCCCTCTCCCCGGTCACCGGGGAGGGGGCTTTTCATTCAAGGCTTCCCGGGCAAAAGCAAAACCCGCTCACTTAGCGGCGA
>CAYYBU010000316.1:0-3793 GCA_964469945.1 uncultured Planctomycetaceae bacterium | reverse complement strand
GCGCCGTGCAATCGCAAGGCGCCCGCCGCGTTGCGCCGCGTGCGCGGGTCTCGATCCGTCAACTTCTCGATGAGTTTGCGAATCAACAGGTCAGGCTGAGGCGACATGGCTGTTGTCCGGGACGAATCATGAGCAGTTTGCTGGTAAATGCGCGAAAGCCGGTAAGGCCGGCTATTGGACATATATCGACACAGCCGGCAATGGACCTTAGCCGCGAGTTTGAGAAGATGGTCTTAGGTCTTTGGTCTTTGGTCTTAGGAAGTCCTAAACCCCGAGACCCAAGTCCCAAGACCTAAGTCCCAAGTCCCATCATCGCGACCATCCGCGCCGATGGCTGGCAGTTTGTTCCGTCGCCGCTGCGCCGGGCGTGGCTGCGACTGCCTCTGACGCCGCATGGTTCGTCGCGGCCGGCGTCGCGGGCGAGGTCGGCCATTGGACCGGCAGATCGTGGGCGACCTGCTGGATCCATTGACGCACCTGCCCGCCGTGCAGGTTCTGCATCAGGCCGGGGTCCTTGACGACCGCCAGCGTGAGCACGAGCACTTGTGCGTAGGCGAAGAGGTTGGCGCCCCACCCCTCGCCGAATAATTTCAGTGCGGTGCCGAACGACTTCTTCAACCGCGGCGTGCCATTCCACTGCACGCTGTAGATTTCGTCCAACAGCAGGTGCGAAAGGAACCCCAGCACGACGCCGCCGGCCGTGAACCAGCGCATCGCGGTATCGTCGTTGTAGGCCAACAGAAAGGCCACTTCGCCGAAGATGGCCGCCGTGGGCAGGCTGTGAAACATGCCGCGGTGGACCGTGTAACGTTTCAACAGCCAATGCAGCCCGAAGCGGATCAGCGCGTAAATCACGGCCGCGGTCAGGATGACCGACTCGGGCGACATGCCCAGATGCTCGAAGCGGCGTACCATCATGGCCGGCACCACGGCCGCCATGAAGGTGGTGATTTCCTTTAGTGGCCGCCCCGGCCCGCTGTCGATGTCGGGCAACATGCCCGATACGCTGCACAGGCCGGCAGCCAAGATGCAGGTGGGGGCCGGAACGCCGTAGAAGCCGTAAGCGGCGGCGCCGTAGCCGATGCCCAACACGGTGCTGCCGGTAAGATGCGTCTGGAAATTTGCCATGTCCGAAAAGCCCCCGGGGTCAGACCTTCGCGTTCGTAGACGAAACGAGCGATTTTTAGTCGAAGGGGCGATTTTCGCCAAGAGCAGTTTGGCAGCGGCATCTTTGTTGTCTTGTGTAAAGCAGCTATTTTATCACTTGAATCGGCTTGCGGCCGTCGGGCTTGGGCAGCCACAGGTTTTGGGGGGTCAGGCCGCACTGCTGGATCATCAGGAGGCCCTCATCCGGACCATCACCGACCGCGGGCGGGCGGCGTTGAAGAAGGGGAGCTGAGCCCAACAGCGCCGGCCCAACCATCGCGAAGCTTTGGAGTGCGGCGGCTCGCCGCCGCTTTGTTGAGACGTGGAGAAGGGGGGCGGAACGATTCAATGGATCGTTCTGCCCCTTCTTATTCAGGGTCGCGTTACTGAAGTAGCGCAAGGGAGTCCAGAAATGTTGGAACAAGGGGCTTGGCCAGTGCTTCCCGCTCGACCGGCCACTCGACGGTCAGGAGGTAAAGCTCCCCTCCTACAAGTACCGCGCGCGAACGCCCATTCGTGGGCGCGTCCGCAAGAAGCCTGCCGTCCCCAAAGTCCAGGGCTTCGTGGCCGTTGACGCGCGAGGGTACAACGGTTGCCAAGCCCATCCCCCTGCCTCCCTTCATTTTCTCCCACTGCGCTGCGGCGCCAAACGGCGACTTGTAGAAGCACTTTGCGGCGCTGAATTTGATGCCTTCCGCGGTGGTGCAACCGACCGCTTCCGCCTTTTTCATCGGGGAGGCGGCATCCGCGTCTTCAACGGTAAAGTCGTTGAACGGTGCGGGCACCTTGACCGAAAACCGTCCATAGGTTGATTCGGCTGTTATCCAACCGGACTTATCCGGGGTTCCCGCCCGCACCTGATGCATCGTTGGGCCGGGCGCCCGCGCCCCGCAGCCATACGTTGCGAGACAAGCCAGGATGATGGCGACCGACCGTTTCATATCGATTCCCCACCAGTCATCGGCCGCTCGTCTTTGTCGGGGATGTCAGGCATAGCCTGACCTACGATGCTGTGACAGATCCCACGAAGGTACTGGCAGAGCCAGTGGCACCCAACAGCTACTTCCCGGCCGCCATCTTCAGCGCCACCAGGTAGGGCACCGGCTCGCTGCCGAGGGCGTTGAGGACCGTGCCGCCGGCGGTAAAGGTATAGGTGACCCAATCGGGCTTGCCATAGCGCTCCAACGACGTGCCGCCTTCGCCGCCACCGATGTAGACCTTCAGGCCGGCGTCCTTCATCCGCTTTAACTCGCCGACGAACTTGCGCGTGCCGGCCTCGAAACGCGGATCCTCGAACATGCCGAACACGCCGTTGTGGAACACCACCGCCGGCGGCTGGTCGTTCTTGTGCTTCTCGATGATGTGGCTCACCGTCTGGGCGAACAACTCGCTGGAAGCCGGCCCCACGTCGAACTGCTGATTGCCCGGGCCGACGATCGGCGACACGCTGCCGTCTTGCAGCACGAAATCGACCGGCAACACGAAACGGATTCCCTTGGCACGGCCTTCGGTGAGCATCCGCTTGGCCTGCTCGATGCGGTTGCGGGGAATGAAATAGGGCTTGTCGCTATGGGCCGGATCTTCGGAGAGACCCAGGCTGAACTGGCGGCCTTCCAACTCCTCGGCCGCCTTCTTCAACGCCATCGCCAGCGAACCGGCGGAAATGACCAGGCGGATCTTGCCGCGATTGATCATGGCCTCCATGTCGTCGAGCTTGTCGGCCTTCAAACCGCTGAACACCACCACCTGGGCATTCAGGCAGTCTTGCAACGGGCCGTTGAACTGCTCGGCCTCATACGCGCCAAAAGCCACCTTCTCCATAGCGGCGGGCACGACCACGCTGGAGGCGTCCAGGCTGCCGGCGGAAAAAGCCTCGTGGACGTAGACCTTGGCGATCTTCTCGGCGCACTGGTTGGCGAACGTGGCCAGCTTCTCGGCCAGTTTCGCGCAATCGGCCGGCTTGGCCTTCCACAACACGCGCTCGATGTCGTACTTGCGCGTGTTCTGGAGCATGATGACGCTGCCCGGGGCGCTGGACTTGATCGCGCTGGCGACTTCGTCCTTGATGGTCAACGTGGCCGGATCGAGCCAATCTTCGATGAAGGTCACTTCGCAGCCGAGGATTTCGGCCAGCCGGGCACGGACCTTGACGAGCGATTTTTCCGGTTCGCGGCCGATGTGGCCGAAGATGATCTGCTTCCAGCCCCGCTGGCGGCCGTAGTCGAGGGTGTCTTTCATCGAGCGGAGGCGGATATCGCCGTCGCCCACTTTGGGGCCCGGCTTGGCATCGACATCGCCGCGGATCAGCACGGGCGTGCCACTGGGCAGGGCGGCCAGCGAATCCAGACGGGGGATGGCGGCCAGGTATTTTTCCACGGGAAGTTTCGGCGTCTGGGGGTCATCCGCGAGGATGCCGCGACACCAAACGGCCATTTTGTCGGCGTTGACTGCCATAGGAAATCTCCATTTTTTGTCGAAGTGGATCGTTGAGTCTATCGAATTCGACAGGATAACACCTGCCGGGCGCAATGGCCAGTGGCCCCTCTGCTGCGTTTCGCGCCAGCCTGTAGCGTGAGTGGGGAAAAGAGAAGCTAAGGGCCCGCGTCAGAATAAGTTGAGCAAATATGGGAAGGCAAACAAGCGCAGC
>CAYYBU010000315.1:0-4741 GCA_964469945.1 uncultured Planctomycetaceae bacterium | reverse complement strand
ATCTCCGCGCCGCCGATCCGGTGATGCGGGCCGTGATCGATGCAGTCGGCCCCTTCACGCTGCGACTCGAACGCGACCGCTTTGCCATGCTCGTGCGCTCCATCATTTCCCAACAAATCTCCGGCAGTGCGGCCCGCTCCATTCGTCAGCGTTTGCACGACATGGCCGGGCCGGATGGACTCAGCGCGGCCACTCTCGCCCAGTTCACCATCGATGAGCTGCGCTCGGTCGGCCTCTCGCCGCAGAAGGCTTCCTATATCGCCGACTTGGCCGGCAAGGTCAACGACGGCACGCTCGACCTCCGCCAGATCGGGCGATGGTCCGATGAACGGATCGTCGAGCAACTCACGCAGGTGCGCGGGATCGGCCGCTGGACGGCGCAAATGTTCCTGATCTTCTCGCTGGGACGACTGGACGTGTTCCCGCACGACGACCTGGGCGTGCGCACTGCCATCCGCGATCGTTACGGCTTGGCCGGTCTGCCCGACAAGCCGACGGCCCTGGCCATTGCCGCTCCCTGGCGGCCCTACGCCACGGTGGCAAGCTGGTACTGTTGGCGAGCGTTGGATTTGCCCCGGAAGACTGGCTGAACTGAGGTAGCCTCCATGTCCGATCTCGCCAGGCTGGTCATCAAGCGATTTCCCGAGAACCGCAACACGCAACTGATGCTGCTGCGGCTTCCGGCCAGCTTCCACTGTTCCTGTTGCAAGACGGCGCAGAAAGCCAAAATGTTGGCGGTGGTCGCGGGCGACTGGGAGCAATTGTTGTGCTTGGCCTGCTACGAGAAACTTCTTTTCGAGAAGCCCGCGGAGCCGGCGGAAGACCTGATTCCCGAGGCGTGGTTGGGCGCGGTCGTCGCGGTGCAAAGCGTGGAGGACGACAACATGGTGTACGGCGTGCCGTTCGGGAAGCAGTCGCCCCAGTGGGAGCAGTTCAAGGCGGCCATGATCGAAGGGGATGAAATGTGCGAGTTTTCCAGCCCACCCGATGCGTCGCAAGACCTTGTCGGTCGGGCCGGCTACGCGCTGGTCAGGCAGGGAAAAGTCGTCAGGTGTATCGCGACCACGAGGGAGTAGATAGCGTTTGGAGGATGAAGGGGAGGAACTACTGGAGTGTCTCACACAATTTATGGTATTCTGGGTATACTGAACCTGGAACGGTAGGAAAACCAGGCTCCACAACGAAGTCTCCAGCGAAAAGAAAGGTTCATGCGATGAAGGCAAGGTGGACGTGTTCGGCCGTGTTGGCGATAACCCTCTTCACTGCGGCCGTGGGCCGGGCCCAGGAGCCGATCATCAACATCGACGGCAGCGCGGCGGGCAGGACGTTCGAGGGACTCGGCGCCTTGAGTGCCGGCGCCTCGTCGCGGCTGCTGATGGATTACCCCGAGCCGCAGCGGAGCGAGATCCTCGATTTTCTGTTCAGGCCGAATTTCGGCGCGTCGCTGCACCATCTGAAAGTGGAGATCGGCGGCGACGTCAACTCGACCGACGGAACCGAGCCGAGCCATGCTCGGACGCGCGAAGAATTTGAGCAGCCGCGGCCGGCATGCTACCAGCGCGGTTACGAGTGGTGGATCATGCGCGAGGCCAAGCGACGCAATCCGCATATTCTGCTGGACGTGCTCCAATGGGGTGCCCCGGCCTGGATCGGCGGCGGCAATTTCTGGAGCCGGGACAACGCCGAGTTCATCGCCGCCTTCATCCATGGCGCCCAGCGGTGCCACGGCCTCGACGTCGATTTCTGCGGCCTTTGGAACGAACGCCCGCACAATACCGCATGGATCAAAGTGTTGCGGAAAACGCTCGACGCCCGGGGTCTTGCGCAGGTGAAGATCATCGCGGCCGACGAGTGCGACGGCGCCAGGATGTGGAACATCGGCAAGGAAGTGTTGGCGGATCGCGAGCTTGCCGGGGCGATCTACGCCATCGGTGCGCACTATCCCCACGCGCATTCAACGCCGGAGTGCGTGAAGACGAACAAGCCCCTGTTTGCCAGTGAAGACGGCCCCTGGCGCGGCGACTGGCCGGGCGCCTGCACGCTGGCCCAGGCCTACAACCGCAACTACATCGTGGGCAGGATGACGAAGACGGTGATCTGGAGCCTGATCTCGTCGTATTACGACATCTTGCCGCTGCCGAACTCCGGGCCGATGAAGGCCCTCGAGCCCTGGTCCGGGCACTACGAGGTGCAGCCCGCCATCTGGGCCATCGCCCACACGACGCAGTTCGCCCAGCCCGGCTGGAAATATCTGGATTCCGGCTGCGGCATGTTCAAGGGCCAGGGTAGCTACGTGACGCTCCGCAGCCCGAACGATCGCGGCGATTACAGCATCATTGCCGAGACGGTCGACGCGCACTCGCCGCAGAGCGTTGTTTTCCGCATCGGCGGCCGCTTGGCACCAGGGCCATTGCACGTTTGGCGGACCACTGAGCACAGCCCGTTCGAGCAGCTTGCAGATCTGGCCCTCAGTGGCGACACCGTGCGGGTCACTCTGGAACCCGGTGCGATTTATTCTTTCACGACGACCACGGGCCAACATCGGGGACAAACGGTCGTGCCGCCCGCGGCCGAGTTCCCGCTGCCCTATGCCGACGACTTCAAGTCCTGCCAGCCTGGCAAGTTTGCCAAGTATTTTTCCGATCAGGCCGGCGTGTTCGAGGTGGCCCTGCACGGCGACGGCCGCGGCAAGTGCCTCCGTCAGGTCGTGGACAAAAAGGGGATCGAGTGGCAGTCGATGCGCGAGCCCTGCACGCTCCTGGGTTCGAGGACCTGGCGGAACTACGCCGTGAGCGTGGACGCCCGGAGCGAAGGCCGCGGCTCGGTGTCGCTCTTCGGTCGCGTGTCGGGCGTCGCGGGAAATGCCGACCCGCTGGCGGGTTACCGTTTGACGATTGCCGCCGACGGCCGCTGGACGCTCGCCGCCGGCACGACCGTGTTGGCCGAGGGCCACGCGGCATTGGATCCGCAAGCGTGGCACAAGCTCAAGTTGACCTGTGCGGGACAGCAAATCACCGCGACCCTCGATGGCGCGAACCTCGCCGCGGTCGTCGACTTTACCTACGCCAGCGGCATGACGGCGATCGGCAGCGGTTGGAACTGCGCCGAGTTCGGCAACTTCGCCGTGCGGCCCGTCGCGGGTCGCCAGATTACCAATTTGGCCCAGGGCAAGCCGGCCCGGGCGTCGAGCCAGTGGAGCGACCAGTACGGCGCCGCCTGCGCCGTCGATGACGACGACAATACGCGCTGGAATGCGGCCGCCGGCAAGGCGGCGGGCGAGTGGCTCGAAGTCGAACTGGGCCGCCGCGTCCGCTTCAACGTGGTGGCCGTGCGGCAATTCGACCAGCGGATTGCCCAGTACCGGATTCAAGTCGCCGACGGCGACGGCCCCTGGCGCGACGTGGCCTCCGGAGATGCCAAGGGACAGTCGAATTGGACGAATCGGTTCGCGTCGATCGAGGCCGCTAAGTTACGGCTGCTGGTCGTCAGTATGCGCAATCCCCAGAAGGACACGCCGTCGATCTACGAACTTCAGGTCTTCGACACCTCGGCGCGGAAGTGAATATTCCGCTTTGGGCACTTCGCGAATGGGGCCGCTGATGAACGCCGGTACGGCCTACCGATATTCTACCGGCGTGTCGACGCTCAGGCGGCGACGTTGGGCCCCGAAACAGAGCGTTGCGCGAAATGCGACGCGTAATTGAGCTGGCAGTGACCGCCGCCGACAATGATGCTAGGGGTCCAGCGCAGCGGGAGTGTACCGATCCACGGGGACGGCAATGGTGCGCTGCGACGGGTTGGTACTGCGGCCGATCTCGGCCACGCGGCGGACAACCGAGGCGTCGAAGTATCGTGCGCCGCACTTGTCGCAAACGCCGATCGGAACGTCCTCCAGAATGACAAAGCCGCCCGTATGCCGCAACGCTTCCCGTTCCACACGCCGCTGGCGCACCGTGCCGCTACAATGCTCGCAAATGAAATCGTACATAGGAAACATCCTAATCCGCTTCGTAAACGGTAATAATTAGAAGTTGATCGCGCTCGACAAAACGAACGACAACGCTGACTCGCGAGTCCATGTCTGTGGCATTGCCAGTGACGACGTAACGGGTGCCGCGCGGATTCTTCGTCAGAATTTGGTCGATCTCGCCGGTCAGGATCGCGGACTCGACATCCAGCACATCCAGGTTATCATCGTCCATTTCCTCGTAAGCGTGCTCCGTCAAGACATAGCGACCATCCAGCACCGCTCTGCGTACTCGTTCCAGTTCGGGGCTAGCCATCGCGGTCCTCGGCGCTGTCTCAAAAGGCACGTCCTCTCCTTGATTATACCCAAAATGCCCCGATCTGGGCAGACAAAGGCGAGGCTTCCAGCGCCCGGTACTGCAATAATGACCGGCTGCGGCCGTTCAGTTATTATAGATGACATGAACCCCGCAAGCCGATCACCCGACGACGCCGACCTTTGGGCCGAATGGGTCCACCTCTATGGAAGGATCATACGAAACTACATCCTGGGAATGGTTCGCCGCCACGACATGGCCGACGACTTGACCCAGGAGGTGTTTTGCCGGGCCTGGCAGGCCAAGGACCGCTACCAGGAACAGGGCACGGCTCGGGCGTACCTGCTCCGCATTGCCGATCGCCTGGTCGTGGACCACTACCGCCAATGCGGTCGCGAGTTGAATCTGAGCGACGAAGGCTGGAAGCAGGTCGAGCCTTCCGAGCATGCCAAGACGCC
>CAYYBU010000314.1:0-4745 GCA_964469945.1 uncultured Planctomycetaceae bacterium | reverse complement strand
AGATTGCCGACGTGCTGCGGCACGATTGGGGCATCAATCCCCGCGACGTGGTCGCCCTGCTGAGCGAGAAACCCCGCGGCGCCGCCGCCCGCATCCTCACCAGCATGCTTTCCGGGCCGATCGACATCGACAAGATGGACTACCTGTTCCGCGACAGCCTGCACGCCGGCGTCCCCTACGGCCGCCACTTCGACCAGCAGCGCTTGCTGGGTAGCCTCTGTCTGAATCGGGCGGGCGACGGCCTGGCCATTACCGACAAGGGCAAGACGGCCGCCGAATTGATGGTCTTCGCCCGCTACGTCATGTTCAGCGAGGTCTACTGGCACCACGGTGTCCGCGCCGCGACGGCCATGTTGCAACGCGCCTTCTACCTGCTGCACGGCACGCTCGACCTGGACGCGCTGTTCCGCACGAGCGAGGCGGAGTTCATCGGCCAGTTGGAGCGAGCTGCCGCCGCCGGTCCGGCGGGCGAAATCCTGCGGGGCCTGTTTGGCCCGGTGCGAAGCCTGTATAAGCGGTTGGCCCAATACAGCTTCGCCGAGCAGGGCGAGCTTTACCGCCGACTGGCGCGGCGGCCCTATCCGTGGTTGGCGGCCTGCGCCGAGCAATTCGCCGCCCTGGCCAGCGCCGCGCTGGGGCGCGTGGTGGCGCCGCACGAGATCCTCTTCGACGCCCCGCCGCCGACGCGCGAGGTGCAGTTCGACGTCGAAATCCATTTTCCCAAGGAAGGCCGCTACCGCACCCTCGGCGAGGTCTCGCCGGTCATTCGCACCCTGGCCACCGAGCAGTTCGACGATTATGTGAAGCGGGTGCGGATTTTCGCCCACCCCCGCGTGGTGGCCGACCTCCGCGCCTTGACGACCCTGCCGGAGTTGCTCGACGAGGCCATCCGCAAGACGGAATAAACAAAGCCACAGAGGTCTCAGCGTCCACAGAGAAAACGGGAAAAGAAGGAGAATCTCGGATCTCGAATTTGATCGCTGTAGGGAACGCCCTGCTATGTAGTTTTATGTCAAGGGGTGTTGTTCTGGCAGGATCAGTAGTAGGGAATGATCGCGTGCAGCCTGCTATTCGATCGTCCGCGCACAAGCTCGGAGATCATTTTTCCGAAACGCTGGGGACGGACCAAACTCCGTGACGGGCATGAAAACCCAGGGCGTTACCGGTCGCGTTCCCTTCGTGATCATCGACGCATCAAACCTACTTGCCTGTTTTCTCTCGATACTACCTTTGCTTTTAGGTCTTCATCCGATATGGTTGCTTCCCATTGGACACTGGAGCCATGCCTCCGAAAATCCTGTGGCGTAGCCGCACCGGCATCAGGGTCGGGCGGTTCCTAGGGAAAGGCCGACTTCCTCCGGCGCGAGGGCGCGACAGCCGCCGTGCCACATCCGGATGCCCAATCGTCTCATGCCGGCAACGACGGCGATTTTCTTCTTCTTGGGATTCTTGGCCTTAAGGACCGGCAGAAAAATAACTTCCGCCAATCGTAGGTCAGGCTGTGCCTGACACCCCGAACTGTCAGGCACAGCCTGACCTACGGGGGACCAGTCCTTCCAACCAAGTCCAGAAGTTATTATTCGGCCGATCCTAAGCCGCTCGTATACCGCCTTTTCCTCGACGTCGTAGCGGACGCGGGTTCCTCGTCTTCCAACGACTCCAGTTGACGAAGCAGGCTCGCCAGCGCCGCTCGCCCCCCTGGACCGACCGCGCAGCGAGCGGGTGTGCCGGGTTCGCCGGGCGCGCACACCTCCCGCTGCAACCAGCCCCGGAACGGCTTGGTCCATCCTCTGCCCAGGCTGGCAGGGCGGCGCAACTGGTTCCGCTTCAGGAGGCTTTGAACCTGGGCCTTCAAGGCGGTGATCTTCTCGGCCACGTCCATGCGCATCCGCATCACCTCGCGGTTGCGATTCAATTATGACAGCGGGTCCTAAAAAACCCAACGGCCCCAGAGACCGGGAGCCAGCATCGCCTCGCTGGGCACGTCGCTGGTGATACCGGTCGCCTTGTTACTCCAATAGACGCGCTGCAACGTTTGGAAGCCATTACCGCGGAGGATACCCACGTCGGCGCGAATCGCCTGGGCGGGCTGCGGCTTCAGACCCAAGACGGCCAGAGGGATCGATAGTTCGTAGTTGCCCTCGGCAGCCGCGAACCGTAGCTGGTCGCTCACGTCGTCCACGCGATCGATCGTGATGGTTCGCCAAGGCGACGAGAACGATACTGGCTTCTTGGTCCCCGGCACGACGGGCCGATAGATTAGCGCGCGCGGTTTCCCCTGGACCAGCGTCACCAACAATCGCAGGTCGCCAGGCACGGGGTTCTGTCGGGCGTCGTCGGCGTGCGGATCGGTGCCGATCATCAGGTCCAGCCCGCCGCCGCTCTTGAAAGGCGCCAGCGGCGTTTCACCGTTGTTCAGCAATAGGTTGGGATCGCCCGTGCGGAAGGCCGCATAGAGCCGGTCGCCGGCCACGGCCACCGTGGCGGTGACGTCGTAGGGCTTGCTACGGCTGTCGAAGAAGGCGGCCACGCCGCTCTTGTCGATGGTGACCCAGGGGGCGTCGGCCCAGTCGTCGAGCTTGCCGTCGAGCGTCGGGGCAACCTTGCGCAACGGCACGCGCAACGTGGGCCGGCCCTGCTCCCGCTGCCGCTGCCGCTCGCCTTGCACCAGATACTCGCAGGCGCTGTCGAGGTCCTGGGGGCTCACGCGAATCGATGTCTCGCTGAGACGACGGATTCGCTCCAGCCCCGCGACATGCACCACACTTGTCCGCCCGCCATCGATCAGGTAGATTTCGCCGTCGCCGGTCTGGGTGATCGACGGCCAGAAATTCTCGTCGTGCAGGCTGACGTCGTTTAGCCGCGTGCCACGCTGGGCAAGGGGCATGGCCCAGGAGCGGCCGCGGCGGACGTCGCGGAACAACTCGGCCACGAACAGGCCGTCGGCCGTGAAGAGGTAGATGTTTCCCTGGTTGCCGT
This sequence comes from uncultured Planctomycetaceae bacterium, assembly GCA_964469945.1. Taxonomy (GTDB): domain Bacteria; phylum Planctomycetota; class Planctomycetia; order Pirellulales; family Thermoguttaceae; genus CAYYBU01. Next base: position 1,766 of record CAYYBU010000314.1, on the reverse strand, counting down.
TGATGGCCCACAGGGGCCCGGCCTCGCCGGCCCGCGGCGTGACGAACCCGCCCAGGAGCCGCGTGGTACCGATCAGCTCGCCCGCCCGATCGGGCGGAGGCGATTCGTGGGACGCATGCAACCCGGGCCAAAGGTCCGGGTACGACCATCGTGGCCGGCCGCGAAAGACGCCGCCCAGCGATTGCGGCGCGAACGGTTTGGGCGCCACGGTCAGAATCGTCCAGCCGCTCGGATGCACCAGGGCCTGGTCGCCACCGGACGAGGTGGGCGGCTGCGCGCCTTCGACCAGCGTCTCCGCCGTTGCCAGTTCATACACCGGCGCGCCTTCGGCCGTGAATCGTTGCGGCACGTAGCGCACCGCGCGGCCGTCGACACGCGAAACCACGATCGACAGGTCGGGCATCACCGTGAAGCCGCCGGACGATGCCTTCAGGAATGTCACCTCTTCCGGCTGGACCTGGCCGTCGGCGTTTCGATCCGACCAGGCGAACAGCAGATCCGTGGACCAGGAGCCGTTACGGAGTTCCACGCCCGCGGGCAGCCGCGGCTTGAAGGCCGCCGTCTTCAACAGGCTCCAATCGTTGGCGCGGCCCATGGCGGCCACTGGGACGCAGACTGCCTGGCGATCCAGCCACAGCAGCACCACACTGGCGCCATTGGTCGGATTGCTATTGTAACAATTAGTGAAATAGCGGCGCACTCCCGAGGCTGTCGTCCGGTAGAGCGGCATTTCCGGTTGGCCCTCAACGCCGAAGCCGCTCGGCAGGCCGAGATCCCCGGGGCCAGGACGGAACAAGACCCGCACCAGCCGATCAACACCACGACGCCAATCGAGCTGAAACTCCATACCATGGAAATAGAATCGGCTCTTGTCCACGGGATCGAGTCTTCCGCCGCCGCCGTATTCCGAGGGGCCGTAGAAGGCACGGAGCAGGCGGCCGTCAAGCGTCCAGACGCTGACGCGCTTCGGTTGGAAGTCGGTCTCGGCCACCCACAGGCGCCCATCGCCGTCGATGGTCAAGCCGTTGGGATTGTTCATGTGCAGCGGAGCATACGCGCCGGCCTGCGGCGCGCCTGGAAGGCCGAGAACACGGAGCGGCTTGCCGGCCGGATCGAACACCTTGACCTGATGGCTGTTGCCGCGGTCGCTGACGTACAGATTTCCCGCGGCATCCAGCGCGACGTGTTGCGGATCTTCGAGCCCGCTGGCCACGAGAACCTCGGGGGCAGAAAGCGGCCCCTTGCCGACCGTCGCCGGCAGGCGGTAGCGCTGCAGTTGCTTGCCGGCCAGTACCAGCAGCCGCCCTTGAGCGTCGAAGGCCAAGCCGCGTGCGTCGTCCAGTGAAAGCGTGCCCAAAAGTTTACTCGCCTTGGCGTCGACGAGCAGCAACTCCTTTTGCTTGGGCAGACTGCACACCAGCAGTCCGTCGTGGATGGCCAGCCCGGTCAGGACCGAGGCATCCTTGCCGCCGGGGAACGCGTATCTTATGACCGCTTTGTCGCCCGAGCGGGTGACGGCGGTGAGTCGCAATTCCCCCTCCCATGCCGAGCCGGCGTAGACATAGACCCCGTCCACCGCCTGCGGACCGGCATCGCGGGCCAAGTAGGGAGCACCGGTCCAGGCGCCGCCGACCCAGCCGACACCGCCTTGCTTGTGTCCCGCCATGTCGACCCAAGCCAGGCCGTCGCCACCTTCGCTCACGTAACTGCCCAGGTACACCAACGGCCGCCCGCCGGGGGCCTTGTCGCCGGGCACGAACAGCGCG
>CAYYBU010000313.1:0-4748 GCA_964469945.1 uncultured Planctomycetaceae bacterium | reverse complement strand
CCGGCGGTAAGCTGCGCATTTGCGCTGGCATTTGCAGCCAACGCCGACCATTCCGAGCTGTTAAGCAAGCTCAAGCTTGGCTCGGAAGTTTGCGGAGTTTCGCTTGCCAGGTTGCTGTTCAGAATAACCTGTCCGCCGTCGCTGACAACCAGATTGCCCGCGCTCGATAATGCGCTGGCGCTGGTCAAAACCAGCGTGCCGCCGCTGACGGTTGTTCCGCCCGCGTAGCTGTTCGAGCCGGAAAGGACAAGTGTACCGCTGCCGGTCTCCGTAAGCGCCTGCGTGCCGCTTCCTGTACCGGAAATGTTTCCGGAAATCGTCAGCGTGCTGGACTGGGCCAGATTGGCAGTGAGATTGTTTCCCAGCGAGATGCAGGCAGAGACAGTGTTGCCGATGCTGCCCGTGCAAGTTATCGCCGCCAGGGTCGAGCCGCTGCCCAGCGTCAGGCTGCTGCCTGTGCCGGTTCCGGAAATTGTGTAACTGGTTGAGGTGCTGCTGAAAGCAAGCCCGTCGGCCGATTGCGCTCCGGAAAGAGACACGGCCAGCGTTGATTTCCCGCTGATGCTTGGAAAGATTGTTGTGGAGCCGCCTGCGGGTGTAACAGATGGCGTCCAGTTCGCAGACGACGACCAGCTAGCCGTACTGGCCGTTCCGGACCAAGCAACGGCAGCGGGTACAAACATTAGGTTGGCAACTGCCGGATTGCCTGCGTCGTTGTTGGTCGAATAGTCGATGCCGATGCTTTTGATGGGCGAGCCATTGCTCGTTTCAATCCCCAGGAAGTTGCCGGACCACGCAGAGGCGCTGCACGCCAGTATGGACTCGGTGCCAAGGAGGGCTCCTGACCCATTGGTGCCCGAATAGGCAGTGACAATTATTGCGTCTGTGCCAGGCGTGTTCCCTAGTATCATGAAGTCTCCGCCCACCTTGGTTGCCCCATTGCCAGGAAAGGTCAGGATAAACGGTGCAAAATGGTTTGGAAAGGAGGTCTCTCCAAATTCCTCCAGGAAACAAGCACCGGGGCCGCCAGGGATCGTACCAGAGAAGGAATCTCCATAGGTTCCGAAGCCCCAATACTCCGCTGAATTTACTACGGAAATTTCAGGAGCGTACGAGCCTAAAAGATTGGGAATTGGGGATGTAAATGCAACACCGGTTTGGCTGAAAACATAACTGCTTGACGTGCCAATAACGGAATAGCCGCCGGGGTAAACGAAGTAGTCTGCGCCTGCATTATCGACGGCATTGGAGTAGTTAATCGGCTCGCTAAGGTTTCATCCAAGGTGTTGGAGCCGAACGAACTTTGCGGAATCGTTACGACACTGGTGGCCTGCGCCCGGGCGTCCCGGCCTGCGGCCAGCAAGAGTGTCGTGACGAGGCAGATTGAACAGGCCAGTGTATTTTTCATTACGCGGCCCGAAAGCAATGTCGGCATGATTGACTCGCACAGCCGCGCGAGCGAGCCCAGTCTGCGACGCATGCCGCCCCCTCCGACAAGATGAACGACGATCCACATGGCCAATCACGACACCCGTCGGCTATCGGCACATACGTGCCGGCTAACAACAGCCAAGAGTAGTCCGCTCCCCAATGAATGTCAATATCCCCCGATCTAGCGAGACGGGGGAACTACACGGTCCGAGGCCCAGCCCGTTTTTCGGCGAAAGCGCGCCGCCACGCGGGGCATGACCCTCCGACGGGTGGTTCATGTCCGTTTCACGCGCGTTTCCGGCGCAGCCGGTGGTTGGCCTACTGGCCGGAGCCCGCCGTTGACGCCAAGCAGCGGACGAGCGTATAGTGTTGAAAGAGGGTGATCCCATGACCGAAATCGCAGAGAAACTGAAGAAGGAAATCCTGAGCCTGTCCACGGGAGACCGCGCTGAATTGGCTTATTGCCTCCTCCGCTCTCTCGACGAGGGGGACGACGCCGAGGTGCAGTCGGCCTGGGCGGAGGAACTGGAGCGAAGGTGGCGGCAAATGGAGAGCGGCGAGGCGGCTGGCGAGCCTGCCGAGATGGTATTCGCTGAGCTCCGAAAGAGATTTCCGTGAGGCCGGTCCTGTTTCACGAGCAGGCCAAAGCCGAATTGACGGAAACGGCCGTCTGGTACGAGCGACAAAAGCCGGGGCTGGCGCGCGAGTTCCGATCCGCGGTCGAGGACGCAGTCTTGCGAATCCAAGAAAATCCGCACGCCGGCTCATCTTATGGAGCCACTTCATTTCGCTTCTTGCTGGTCCGCCGCTTTCCCTATGTGGTGTTCTACGCGGTCGGCGAGCACATCATACGGGTACTCGCCGTCGCACATGGTAGCCGCAGGCCCGGTATTGGATAAGGCGCGGAAATCCAAATGCTGAAGGCTGATTGCTGACTGGTATCCCGGTGGGCCTTTGCTTCGCTTGTCCCACCCTGCAGCTTTCCCCTCCCACTTTCTCCGGCGGCGTACAACACGCTATGATGTTGGTTTCAGCAAAAGGAAACCGCTCGTGTCCTCCACCATCGCGACGTTGCTGGCAAAATCGCGGGCCGGAGAGCGGCTTGCCCCCGAGGAAGGATTGCGGCTGCTGGAGTCGCACGACCTGGCCGCGCTGGCCGGGACCGCCGATGCCGTCTGCCGGCGGCTGCACCCGGAGCCCTACCGCACCTACAACGTCGATCGCAATATCAACTACACCAATATTTGCAGCAGCGGCTGCCAGTTCTGCGCCTTCGCCCGGGCGCCGGGCGATCCGCAAGGCTACGTCATCAGCCGCGAAGAGCTTTTCGACAAGATCGCCGCCACGCTGGCCCAAGGGGGCGACCAGATCCTGTTGCAAGGCGGCCTGCACCCGGAGCTGGACCTGGCCTGGTACGAGCAATTGCTCCACGACATCAAGGGGCGTTTTCCGCAACTGCACATCCACGGTTTCGGCCCGCCGGAAATCGTCCATGTGGCGACGCGTTCCAAGCTGCCCGTGAGCGAGGTTTTAGAGCGGTTGCGGGCGGCTGGCTTGGGCAGCCTGCCGGGCGGCGGGGCCGAGATCCTCGTCGATCGCGTCCGCCAACTGGTCAGCCCCTGCAAGGCCTCGGCCGACCGCTGGCTGGAGGTCTGCCAAGCGTGGCACCAACAGGGCGGCCGCGGCTCGGCAACCATGATGTTCGGCCACGTCGAGACGCTGGCCGAACGGATAGAACACCTGGAGCGATTGCGCCGCTTGCAGGACCAGACGGGCGGCTTTACCGCCTTCATCTGTTGGACCTTTCAGCCGGGCCACAGCGCGCTGACGCATCTGCCCAAGCGCGGCGCATTGGAGTACCTCAAAATGCTGGCCGTCAGTCGCCTGTACCTGGACAATTTCGTCAATCTCCAAGCCAGTTGGGTCACCCAGGGACTGAAAATCGGTCAAATGTCCTTGCACTTCGGCGCCAACGACATGGGCAGCGTGATGATGGAAGAAAACGTCGTGGCGGCCGCCGGCACGCGGTTTCAGGCCAGCGAGGCGGAAATTCGCCGGGCGATTGCCGAGGCCGGTTACCTTCCGCGGCGAAGAAACGTCTTTTATCAATTGGCCGCGGAGGCGGACGGCCTGGCATAGGGTAGAATTGAAGAATGTCAGGCCGCCCTCACCCCCGGCCCCTCTCCCGTTTACGGGAGAGGGGAGAAAACGTATCCGGCACACTCCGTGTGCCGCTGGCCCCTCTCCCGCCGGGCGGGAGAGGGGAGTGCCGTCGCCTATGATTCACGTTCACGGATTGACGAAACATTACGCCGACCTGCGTCAGGGCCACTTGGTGGCGTTGGGGGGGATCGACTTTCACGCCGCGCCCGGACAAATCTACGGCCTCTTGGGGCCCAACGGAGCGGGCAAGACCACCGCGCTGCGGATCCTCAGCACCGTGTTGCGGCCCACCGCCGGCACGGCCACCATCAACGGCCACGACGTGGTCACGCAGCCTTCGCGGGTGCGACGGCAGATCGGCTTCATGTCGGCCAATACGGGCGTCTATGATCGCATGACCGGCTGGGAGATGGTCGAGTATTTCGGCCGCTTGTACGGCATTCCGGAGGAAGAACTGGCCGCGCGGATGGAAGACCTCTTCGCGCGGCTGAAGATGAACGACCTCCGCGAAGTGATGGGGGCGAAAATGTCCACCGGCATGAAGCAGAAGGTCTCCATCGCCCGGGCGCTGGTCCACGACCCGCCGGTGCTGATCTTCGACGAGGCCACGGCGGGGCTGGACGTGCTGGTCGCCCGGGCGCTGCTGGGCACGGTGATGGCACTGCGCGACCACGGCAAGTGCGTGCTGTTCTCCACCCACATCATGCGCGAGGCGGAAAAGCTCTGCGATCGGCTGGCCATCATGCACCGCGGGCAGATTCTCGCCGAGGGGACGCTGGAGGAGTTGCGCGACCGCCACCACCAGCGCGACCTGGAGGAGCTGTTTTTCCAGTTGATCTCGCAGCATGACGAGGCCCGCACACCATGAACTTCAAAAACGTCAAGCTGATCCTGTTCCGGGAGATTCGCGACCAGTTGCGCGATCGGCGGACGTTGTTCATGATCTTCGTGTTGCCGATCCTGCTCTATCCGCTGCTGGGGATGAGCCTGTCGCAGGTGGTGCAGTTTCGCCGCGCCCGGCCGACCGCCGTGCTGGTGGTGGGCAAGCCGGCGCTGGGGAACTTGCCCGCTTTGTTCCAGGACGGCGCGTTTGCCCCGCAGCCCGGGCGCAACGCCGCGCGCGATGCCGAGCTTTTGACGGTGGAGTTCGCGAC
>CAYYBU010000312.1:0-4753 GCA_964469945.1 uncultured Planctomycetaceae bacterium | reverse complement strand
CTCCGTGTCCAGGTCAGTTTATCAAAAAGTGCGTCCCAGGGTGTGAACGCTTACCAAATGTCCAACACTCCACAATTCTCGGACTGTCAACTTTGCCGTCGCGATGCCCACGGAACTATCCCAACGGCCGCACCGTTCAATGTGCGTACGGCGCGTCGGGCAGCGCCGCCGATGCTTTGATCAGGGCCTTCTTGATGCCCTCGCCGTCCAACGGCTTGGTAACGTCATTAAACACGTTATTCCGCAGCAGCACGTTCGACGGCCTCGCGCCGATCTTAATCCCCCAATCGCCGTGGGAGATCGAAGTGTTCTCGACGAGGGCATCGGTGACAGCTTCATCAATCCTAATGCCGCCGTTGCTGCGAATAACATTTCTGCGATAGATGGAGCAACGGGTCATGGGCCCGCTATAAGGGGTGTTTTTTCCCGAGGAATCTTTATCGAGTCCCAGCGCCAGGAGGCTGCCGTCGACCAGGTCGTTATCGAAGAACTGGCAGTAGAACGAGGGTTGGCAGCTTGCACCCTCCATGTTTCGGGCCCAGGTCAGGAAGCCGGCCACCTGCCTGGTTCTATTATCGGCAAAAATGCAATCGATGGAGGTCCCGTAGCTCTGGATGATGCCGCCGTCTTTGAGTTCGTTGCCGATAAACAGAACGCGGCCGCGGAAGGGGACGATGGAAATCAAAGAGGTCTGGTCCGGGTCGATATCCCAGGGGCGATCGACTTCCCAGATTCTAACGTCATTGCTGACGACTCGGCGGTACTGCCCGGCGCCTTTGCCGTCGACGATGCATACGGCCGCGCCGATCCATCGCTTGCCGAGGGGCCACCAGCCCGGAGCGGTTGGTTCTTCGGCTAAAACCAGCCTGGCGCCCTCGACTTTTTCAGGCTTCCCCAGATAGCAGCCCCCCGTGCCGTCAAAGGTGAAGAATTCCGCAAAGTGGTTGTTCGAAAGCCGGTTATGAGCAAAATAGAGATTCTGCGAGTACGGGGCGCCGTTGATATTCGAATAACCGGTGATGGAACACTCGTTCTCCTCGATGATGATGCCGTCCGTGATGCCCATGGGAAAGAGTGATTCCCGCGCCATGAATTTGTTGCGCGCGATGATGCCGTGGCTGCCGCCTTCGACAGCGATGCCCCAGCGGGTCTGAAAATCGGAATCGGTAATCGAGAAATTTTTCCCCGTGACTTGCACCACGCCGCCTGTGGACAAGGCTTCCTTGTTGATATTGGTGGGCACCCGCCACCGTTGAACTCTGATGCGGTTCAGTCGCAGCGTCTCGGAGTCGCGGGTATCGGCAATAACGACGTTCACGATGCCGCCGTAGAGCATCGTCAAGTCTTGCACGGCAAAATCCTTTCCGCCGACGAGGGGGCCGTTCTGGGCCACGGCCTGACCAAACACGGAGCTGTCCGGCCAGAAGAAATCGAGCCAGCGCAGGGAGGTTTTATCCATGCCATCGCCTTCGATCACGGTGCGGGGCGGAATCGCGATATTTCCTTTAATGGAGTACCTGCCGGCGGGCAGATAGACGATTCCCCCGCCGTTTTTCCTGGCCAGCGCGAGCGCTTGGCGGAGGGCCTTTTCAGCATCGCCCTGGGTGGTCTTCAGGATTTCCGCCACATTGAAAACCTTTTCCGGCCAGCCCGCGGGGATCTTGATTTCGATGGCGCCGCTCTTGCGCCACGCCGCCTCGCCGCCGAGGCCATTGTGGATTAATACTTCGTAATTCCCCGGTCGCAGGTTCTTGGGGATTTCGAAACGCAAGGCATAGCAATCCGCGTTGCTGGCTGGGAGGATGATGGCCTTGCCCGTTTCCGGTTTTAGCGCCGCGCGGCTTTTTCCACGGAAATTCAGTGATTTGCCGAAAACCCTCAGCCACCCTGAAGGCGATGCGGTTTGACCGCCATCAGCCTGCATCCACCAGCCATCCGGGACATTGATAAAATAGGGTTTCGAGATTACCCCGTCAGCGATGATCCGGCAGACAAAAACGCCCATCTTCCATTGCGCGGGAACGATGAATTTCAACGAGCAGGCGCTTTTCTGAAGCGGCTCAACTTTCACCCAGTCTTTCACCGTCGGCGAACTTGCCTTCGCATCCTTGAAGTGGGCATCTTCCAGGCGCGCTGTTTCGACGACCGTATGGTCGCCGAAGTTCCCGCCCTGAACGACAACGGTTTCACCGGGCCGAACTGGGTCTGAGGCCCAGAAGATTGTCGGGGCATCCGCTGCGCCAGCCAGCGAGCCCCAGCCGACCACGGCCATCAACAGCAGACCTGCCAACCCAATGGCCTCCGTATTTCCGCGGCCCTGTCCGCAGACCCCGATCGCGGCGATGCGGAGCTTCTCATTGGCGACATAAGCATGAGCTGAGCGGCTGTCTCGTAAGATCACAACGCCCGCCGCGGTGGTCATCGAGGTCTTGAGGAAGGTGCGCCGAGTGGGATGAGTTGACACGGGATGCTCCTGTTAGGGGTAGACAAAATGGTTGGACCAGTCGCTCACGTCTAACGTGGGTTATGCTGAGGGGAAGTGTTACTTTCCATCCAGTACAGAGCCACAACGGGAGGACTGGTCCAATGAGTACGAGTGTAGTTTATGTGGGAATGGATGTACATAAGGATTCGATCGTGATTGCCGTAGCCCGGGGAAGGCCGGGAGGCGGCAGAGACCTGGAAAACCATCCCCAACGATGGGGTGCGGCTGCGGAAAGCCATGAAGATGCTCGTCAAAGAGGGCGAGAGCTTGAAGGTCTGCTACGAGGCCGGCCCGACGGGATTCGGCTTGTACCGCTCTCTGTGGAAAGCAAGGATCGACTGCATCGTCGCGGCCCCTTCGCTGGTGCCAGGCAAGGCGGGCGACCGAGTGAAAACCGACCGCCGCGATGCCCGAAAACTGGCCCACTTTCTCCGCTCGGGCGATCTGACGGAGGTCTACGTGCCGGACGAAGCGGTGGAGGCGGGAAGCATCCCGTCAGCCAGCAGTTGCGACTGCTGGCCAAACTGGGGTCGGCAAGGTACAATCAACAACCATAGGGGGCGGGAACCTCAGTTAATCGGACCGGGTCGGGAGCCCACAACGCCTTATGTTCCTCTTGGGCTTCGAGCCCTTCGAGAAGACCGGCGCTCTGTTCGGGTCATCCACGCCTGATACGACAGCTTGGGGTCCCTCCCCTTATTTACCAGAATGGCGATACGTGACCGCTGAAGCGACAGAGCTGGCTCCTTGACTCGTACCGGTTCCCTCACTCCCGAACGTTCACAAAAAACCGTCTTCGCACGGACCGGAGATACTACGCGCGCATTCCGTTGCTCTCGATCCTCCATGACAGTCTTCTCTGTGCCCTCGGTGGCTCTGTATTTCAGTATTATCCGCGTTTATCTGCGTTTATCCGCGGTTGGTTCCCGTGTGCTTGTTTTTTCCGAAAGAGTTTTTAACACATCAGTTGAACGTTTTCCCGAGCATGTCTGAATTCATCCCCGTTTGCCGCGCGGCGACCATTCCCGATCCGGGCCAGCAGATCTTCGAGGTCGCGGGCCGTTTCATCGTGATCTTTCACGTCGCGGGGTCGTTTTACGCCCTGGACGACTGCTGCACCCACGACGGCGGGCCACTGGGCGAGGGCGCGCTGGAGGACTTTCAGATCATCTGTCCGCGGCACGGGGCCCGCTTCGACATCCGCAACGGTCGCGCGCTGAGCATGCCCGCCGTGCAGGCCACGCCGACCCACGAGGTCCGCGTGACCGACGGCGAAGTCTTCATCAAATTATGCGAGGAGTGATGCTGATGGCGATTGCGGAAGAGACCGTCTACGAGGTCTTGCGGCAAGTGGAAGACCCCGAGCTGCTGGTCAACATCGTCGACCTAGGTTTGATCTACGGCGTGGGGGTCGACGAGGTCGAGGGCAAGTCGAACCTTCTGGTCGTCATGACCATGACGACGCCGGCATGTCCTTACGGCCCGGAGTTGCTCCAGCAAGTCAGGGACACGCTCGCCGGCCTGGACGACGTGGGCACGGTCGAGGTGCGATTGACGTTGAATCCCCCCTGGACGCCCGACCGCATGACGGAAGACGCCCGCGACCAGTTGGGGTTGTTCTGACCCTCGTTCTCCTCGTCCGCCGTGCGGGAGGCAGGCCGATTTTCTCGTTTGCTTCCGCCCATTGTGAATGTATAATCACAATAGAGCCTCCGATTGTCTAAACCAGAGGGCTTGATTCTCGGAGTCGCAAAACCAGCCCCCTGAATGGGCTTTGAGGCGTAAGACCGGTAATCGCATTTTAGCCCGGCACAAGTGCCGGGGCGAAAGTACCCTCCGTGGCGTTCCAGGCGTTGCCGAAAAAACGGAACGCCACGGAGGGCATTCCCGACAGGCCCCTTTTTCCCGAACTGCGACTGCTCCCATGGCCGACGCCAAACTCGATACCCTGGTCCGCCGCGAACAGATCGCCGAGGCGGCCTTGAGCCTGGTCGCCAGCGACGGCGTGCGAAAGCTGAATATGGCGGCCATCGCTCGCCGCGTCGGTCTGGTCCCCTCGGGAATCTACCGTCACTTCAAGAACAAGGCCCAAGTGCTCGACGCCGTGCTCGATCTGGTGGAAAAACGCTTGCTGGCCAACGTGCAGGCCGCCCGGGCGGAAACGGCCGATCCTCTGGAGCGCCTCCGCAGCATGTTGGTGCGCCACGTGCAGTTCATTCGCGAAGGCCGCGCGGTGCCGCGGATCATCTTTTCCGACGACCTCTTCGG
>CAYYBU010000311.1:0-4759 GCA_964469945.1 uncultured Planctomycetaceae bacterium | reverse complement strand
CCACGGAGGGCGTTCCCTACAGCGGCGGGTAGTTTTCTTCCTGCCGGCTGCCTAAAGTCCGACGCCAAGGGGTCAGGTCCATGTTTTCGGACAGGGCTTTGCCTGAAAAACCGGGCGTTCGAGCCGAAAAATGGACCGGACCCCGACTTTGCAGTTCTCCTGGAGCCCCGATCTCGTCGACGTGCCACCCCCCCGCCGGCAGTGAAAAAACTGCCGCCCCGGAACGCCCCGAGGCGGCAGTCTCTCATGCACTGCAGTTCGCCGTTAAGCAAGGCGAGCCTAATTGCCGATCGTTGGCGTCGGATCACTGCCGTTACGGGTGATCAGGAACATGTACGCCGCTGCGTCGGTGGTCTTATTGAGCGATTGCACCGAGCCATCCCCCATCAAGTGGTTAACGACCGCGGCATGGTTCGACCCCGGCCCGTACTTGGCCGACGAGGGGGTTGTGGTTTGGCCGAAAGCCGCGTCTTCGTACGGGCCTGGTTGTGCGGTCTTGAAGTTGTAGGTCAGGAAGGTCGCAAGGCCCTGTTGCGTGGCTTGCGAGTTAGGGCCATACACGCCGTTGAAATTCGCCACCGGGGTAAGGTAAGATCCCGTCGGGTCGAGGGCCACGCTACCCATGCTGGCCATCGGCAAACCAACCAAATTCACTTCCCTGCCGACGGTCCAACGGCTGCACACCACCTCCTGGGTTTCGGCCACCAGGATCGTGTGCGAGGTCCCGTCGGCCAAGTCTGAGATGCGGATTCCATTGCTGGTGGGATAGAGCCCGCCATCGGGATCGGAATGTCCGCTGGTGCTGGGCCCGTAGGCCGGCGTCGTGGTGGTGGGGCTGAGTACTGCCACCAGGCTCGCTTGGCAGGTCGCTGCCATGGCCTTGTAGTTGGTGAACGACGGGGTCAGGTTGGGCGTTGCGTACTGATTGCTGGCGCAGACGAACCCGGGAATCTGGGTTAGCAGCGCCGTGGCGGCTGCCGTACCCGCCGGGGCCGCATCGGGCTCCGTCGTCGTAGGGTTGAAGCTACTGGTGGCTGTCATCAACTGCGTGTAGAGCGCAGGACTTTCCAGATACGGCAGCAGTTTCACCAGGAAGCTGTAGCCGCCCACCGTGCCGGCCGAGATGTTGAAGCTCGCCGAGCCGGGGAATGTTCCTTGGCCGCTGAGGCAGTTTTGCAGGGCCAAGCCGATCTGCTTCTCGTTGTTGATGCAGGTCGTGCGACGGGCCGCTTCGCGCACGGCTTGAACGGCCGGCAAGAGCAGGCCGATCAAGATGCCGATGATGGCAATCACCACCAGCAACTCCACGAGGGTGAACCCTCGTTTCCTAGAATGAGTCAACATGAGACACCTCCTTCGAAAAAAAGAATAAAATGAAAACCAGGCGGCGACCATCGCCGCGACGTGAGAACGCCGATTGAATAACAGGAATAAGGAAACATGGGGCGGTGGGAAAAGAACATCCCCCCATACCGCCCTCGATTCTATCGGATATTGAGCGTCATTGTCAAATGCTTTTTTTCACGTTGGTCAACAAGATTCCAGTTTGGCCACTTCCACCCGGCATGTCGCCCCCATCGTCCGGGTGGACAGCGCGGTCAAAGGGGACAGTCCCCATGTAGGTCAGGCACCCTGTGCCTGACAATCGGCCAGACAATCGACCCGGCAGCAAACCGTTGCCAGGCAAGGCGGGGCGAATAGCGATGCGTTGATGTTGTCGGGCACGGGGTACCTGACCTACACGATTCACTCGCCGCTTTGCTCCGCGCGCTCGAACACCAGCGGATAATCGGCCTCGGGATCGCGGATGCGGATGGCCACCTTGCCGGCCAACAGGTCCTCGAACAAGTGGCCGACGAACTGCTCACGCCAACCGTGGGCCAGCCGCGGCGGGCGACGGCCCTCGGGACTGTGGTTGGCGCGATAATTGATCAACTCGCGGATGTCGTTGGGACTGCCGACCAGGTTGGGCGCCAGTTGCGCCTGCCGACAGATGCTTCCCAAGGCGGCGAAAAGGAACTGCCCCAATACGGAAAGTTGCAGCGATGGTTCCCGCGGGCTACGCGTCGGGCACTGCTCCTCGGCGAGCGTCAGGGCCCGCTGGATGGCGGCGGCCATGTCGCCGACGCGGCGCAGCAGGTCGCCCCGTTCCATGCCCCGCACCGCCCGGATGCGTTTCACGTCGGCCGTTTGCCGCCGGGCCAACTCGATAATCAGGTCGTCGCGGAGCACGCGGCGGGCCGGCTGGTCGCGGCGTTGGGCCTCGGCGTCGCGCCACTTCCATAGCTCGCGGACGATGGCCAGGCTGCGAGCGCTGAGGCCCGCATTGCCCGAGACGCGCCGCCAGTGCTCTTGCAGGACGGACCGTTGCAAATCTTCTCGCCAGTCGGCCATCTCGGCTTCCAGCCAACTCAAGCGGCCCTGTTCCCGGAGCCGCGCGCGCAGGCTCTCGCAGAGCGGATGCAGGTAGAGGGCGTCTTCCAGGGCATATTCGATCTGCCGCTTCGAGAGCGGGCGGCGCTGCCAGTCGGTGCGGGTCTCGTGCTTCTGCGAGGTCTGGTTGAGAATCCGCGACACCAGCGTGCCGAAGCCGGCCGGATACTCGTAGCCCGCCAGCCCGGCGGCAATCTGCACGTCGAACAGCCGGGCGGGAATCTGGCCGGTGGCGTGCAGGCAGAACTCCATTTCGCCGCGACCGGCATGGACCACCGTCTCGTGGCCGGCGGCGAGGATGGCGTCCCAGAAGGGCCGCATGTCGTTCACCGCCAGGGCGTCGATGACGGCCAGCCGGCCGGCGGCCGCCACCTGCACCAGGCAGAGCACGGGCCGATAGGTGTGCTCGGAGACGAACTCCGTGTCGAAGGCGATCGAGTCGGCCGCGGCCAGTTCGCGGCAGTAGTCGCACAACTGGTCGTCGGTGGTAATGTTTTCGTAGTCCATGATTAGGTCGCGTGAATGAACAGGTTACGGGAAATGTATTCGTCGCTCGGCGTGTGCCTACTATACACTACCCGTGCAACTCGCGACACACAGAGACGATCCTCCGCACGGCTTCATCGATCTGGGTCTCGGTCGTGCTGGCGCCCACGCTGAACCGCAACGAACTGCCCAGCAACCCGGCTGGAACGTTCATCGCCCGCAGGGTCGGCGAAAGCTCGCTGGAACCGCTGGCACAGGCCGAGCCCACCGAACAAGCGACGCCGCTCATGTCCAAGGCCAGCAACAGCACCTGGCCATCGAGGCCGGGGAAGGCGAGGTTGGTCGTTTGGGGGAGTCGCGGGGCCCCCTGGCCGTGGACGATCGCTCCCGGGCAACCGGCCATCAAGCCCGCTTCCAGGCGGTCGCGCAGGGCGGTGAGATGCCGCAGATGGGCGTCCTGCTCGCGCTGCCAAAGGTCCAGGGCCGTGGCCATGCCGACCGCCAAGGCGACCGCTTCCGTGCCCGGTCGCAGGGCCTCTTGCTGGTGACCGCCGAACAGCAGCGGCTGCACCGCGATGCCCTGGCGGATCAGCAGCGCGGCGATGCCCAAGGGGCCTTGGAATTTATGGGCGGCAATACTGAGGGCGGCCACGCCGAGGCGGCGGAAATCCAGGGGCCGCTTTCCCGCCACCGCGACGGCATCCGTGTGCAGCGGCACGCCGGCGTCGCGGCACATCGCGGCCGCTTCGGCCACCGGTTGCAACACGCCCGTTTCGTGATTGCCCAGCATGATGCTCACCAGCCGGGTCTGTGGACCGAGCAACGGGGCGAGTTGTTCCAAACAGACCACCCCGCCGTCGCTGACCCCCACGGTATCGAGTTTCCAGCCCCGTTCGAGCAAGTGTTCCGCCGGTCCGATCACGCTGGCGTGCTCAATGGCCGAGATCACGATCTGACCGGGCCGCTCGCCGCTGGCCCGGGCGATTCCCAACACGGCCAGGTTATTGGCTTCGGTGCCGCTGCCCACGAAGATCAAGCGATCGGGTTGTCGATCATCCAGGTTGGCGCCGAGGATTTCAGCGATTTGCCGGCGGGCGTCTTCCAGGACGCGGCGTGCCCGCTGTCCAGGCTGATGGGGGCTGGCCGGGTTAGCGTAGCCTTCCGCCAAACACCGCGACATCGCTTCGATGACTTCCGGCCGGGTCGGCGTGGTGGCGTTATGATCGAGATAGATCGGCTGCATTCGTCAATTATTGACGCAAGTGGTTGATTTGGCAAGGGTTGGGGCCACGGGCTTCAGGAGAACTGCAAAGTCCGGGGTCCGGTCCATTTTTCGGGTTCATCCGACTAAAGCGTACCTGGGGGCTCTGCTGGGAAGCAACCCGATGAGGGATATCCAGGTCTCCGATGCGCCAACGGCGTGTCAGGCCCCCCACGGCAACAGCTTTGGGGGGCCGTTTTCTTACCTGCCATTGGACATCGGAGTTATGCCTTGTAAATCCCGCGGCGAAGCCGCGTTTTTCGTCGCGAAGCGCCCCCGGGTACGGGTCAGCCGGATGAACCATTTTTCGGCTCAAACGCCTCGTTTTTCGAGGAAAGCGTTGTCCGAAAACATGGACCTGTCCCCGTCTTCCCCGCCCCGTGAACGGTTTCGTCGGACCCTGGCATGGGCTTGCCGTGAGATGGGATCTCCGGTAAAACCCATTGAGGCAATCGCGAGCCTTCCTGGCAACGTGCCGGAGGCGTGAGACCATCGAGTTGGAGGACTTCATCATGGCAAAGGTTCTGGTCGTTTATTGTTCCCTCTCCGGCAACACGGAAGTTGCCGCCCAGGCAGTGG
>CAYYBU010000310.1:0-4767 GCA_964469945.1 uncultured Planctomycetaceae bacterium | reverse complement strand
ATATTCCAGCGCGGTCGGCCGGAAGAGCAAGCTGCCGGCCAGGCCCGGCGGCCGCCGCTGGCGAAACAGCGCTCCGGCCTCGTCCAAAGCCGAGTTTTCCAGCATCTCGAGCAGGTCGTGCAAACGCTCGCTGGATAAGCGGTGCAAGCGGCACGTCTCCAGCAGATCGCAGAATTTCAGGCCGTGCGCCAAGCGGCGGACCAAGGGAAATCGCTGGTCGAGCATCATGCGCTCGAGGCGTTCCGCCACTCCAAGGAACTCGTTCCAGGAACCGCGCCGCTGAGGGATCAGGGCCGGCGGCGCCGTGGGCGCGCCCACCGGGGGCTGCTTGCGGGCCAATTCGCGGAGCGTGGGGAGTTGTTCCTTTAACGTGTGGCCCTGGTCGGCGGCGGCCGACGGGCAGTGCCGCCGCAGCGTCACGTGGGCGAACTTCTCCAGTGGCACCAACTGGAAGGGAAACATGCGGCAGAGCAACGGTTTTTCCGCTTCGCCGTATAGCTCGTGGATGCGGCAGCGCCGCTCGGGCGTCAAGAACACACACTCATTCTGCTTGTTCAGCGCCAGCCGGTAACGCGGTTTCCAGAGGCCCTGGCGGACCATGATCCGCACGCGCCGATAATCGGGGTGCTGGTCCCAGTGTTGGCTACGGAGGCGGGCGACGTCCTCGTCGCTTAAGGGGACGATCACGGCCCGGCAACACAGGCCGCAACCATGGCAGTCCCAACGCTCGACGACGGCAGGGATGTGAATAGGCAGCGTCATGATTCTTCCATTGTACCGCGATGTGGCCGCAGCGCCGAACGGCACTTTGGCGGTGGGAAGGCACTGGCAGAGCCAGTAGCACCCAGTGGCATATCGCCAAGAAACCTCATGACCCGACTTGTGGACCGCCCGGTGCTTACGATAACATGCCGTGATGCCGTATCAGGAGGAGCGTTTCACTAGCCGCGACGGTCTGAGCCTGTACAGCCAGTGTTGGCTGCCCGAGGGCCCCGCCCACGGTGCGGTCGTCGTGGTCCACGGCTTCAGCGAGCATAGCGGCCGCTACGCCCGCCTGGCCGGCGACCTCAATCGCCAGGGCTACGCGGTGCATGGCATGGATCTGCGTGGGCACGGAAAGTCGGAGGGGTCGCGCTGTTTTCTCCGCAGCTTCACGCAGCACCTGGACGATCTGGATAGGTTTTTGCAGCGCGTCGGCGGCAAGGAACCGGGAAAGCCCTTGTTTCTTTTCGGCCACAGCATGGGCGGAATGGTTCTCGTCCAATGGGCCATCCAGCGGCAGCCGGCGGTCGCCGGGCTGGTGCTCAGCGCCGCGGCCTTGAAACTTCCGGCCGGGCTGTTCCCCGTTTTGCGGCGGCTGGTTTGGTTGCCCAGTCTGTTGACGCCGCGGCTGCGGCTCGTGCGGCTGGGCTCCCGGATGCTGTCGCGCGATAAGGCCGTGGTGGAGGATTTTCGCCGCGATCCGCTGGTGTTTCACGGCCGCATTCCCGTACGCACGGGGGCCGAACTGCTGGCCGCCATGCGACGGATCGACCGCGACATGGAGGCGGTGCGGACGCCGCTGCTGATCCTGCACGGCACCGGCGACCGCCTGAGCGACATGGAGGGGAGCCGGCAACTCTATCGCCGCGCCGCCGCGGCCGACAAGACATTGCGGCTTTATGACGGGCTTTATCACGAGTTGCTCAGCGAGCCGGAACGCGCGGAAGTCTTGGCCGATGTGCTGGCTTGGCTCGACGCACGACTGTAGAAATCCCCCCTCTCCCGTCTGGCGAGAGAGGGGGGAAATAGGTGTTCTTACGGCCGCACGTTAACCTTGTCGGGGCCGGGGAAATCGGCCGGGACTGTCTGGGTTACCTTGCCGGTGGCGGCCCACTCCGTGCCGCGCTGGAAGGTCACGATGAAGGCTACGCACTTGCACGCCGAACCGGCATGTCCCAGGGTGGTATGGAAGACGCGGCCTTTGCCGTAACGGATGGCCATGAGGATCGGCTCCTGGTGGCTCCGGTCGTTCTCGGCGGCGGTGGCCAACACGGTGACGTTCTTGGCCGGACCGCGGAGGTGGCCGTACAACTCGTCGGCCCCATGCATGAAGGCCGGCGGCAGTCCCTTGGTAATGGGATGGTTTGGCTCGCGGACGATAAGCTGGAAGGGGTGCTGGGAGCCGTGCCCGCCGCCTGCCCCGGGCGTGGTGTCGCGGACGATCTTGCCAGCTTTCCAGTACAATGACGGGCCGTCCTTTTCGTTGCGGCCGCCCCAACCGCCCACGCCGATCATCTCGTTATAGGCTTTCCACTGGGGAAAAGAGTTGTCGGCAGCGTGAAAGCTGACCAAGCCGCCGCCACCGGCCACGTAAGCCTCAAGGGCCTTTTGCGTCTCGGCCGGCCAATCGGCGCCGTTGTAGTTCGACACGACGACCTGGTACTTGCTGAAGTTCGGCTTGAAATCCTGGGTGGCTTGCCCGGGCGACACGGTGGCCACCTCGACGCTGAATAGCCCGGTCTCTTCCAGGGCCTTCTTCAGCAGCGGCGTGGTCTCTCGCCAGTTGTGGTTGTTCTGGCCATCAATGATAAGGGCCTTCAGGGGTGGCGCTGCCACGGCGGCAACGGTCATGCTGGTCCAGACGGCCAATGTGGCGAGCCAATGCGAGAAAGACATCGGAATGCTCCTTGGTGCGAAAAAAGGGGGGAGGACGAACGCGGTAGTTTCCAGTGTAACACGGGCTGGAAGCCTGTGCCACACACCAATCAGGAAACGACGAAAATCACGTCAGCGCTTTCCATCGCCCTTGGCCCGCTCCGCCTTTACGGTGTTGAACAGGTCGAATGCCTTCGCCGCCGACTCATTTCGGTGGACCACGGCGGCCACGGCCTGGGCCATGGCGGCGGGGTCTTCCGAGCAGAAGATGTTGCGTCCCATGTCCACGCCCGCCGCGCCTTGCTGGATGGCATTGGCGCACATGGTCAGGGCCTCCAACTCGGGGAGCTTCTTGCCGCCGGCGATCACGATCGGGACCGGGCAGCCGGCCACGACCTCGTCGAAGCCCTGCTCGCAGTAGTAGGTCTTGACGAAGTGGACGCCCAACTCGGCCAGCACGCGGGTGGCCAGTCCCAGGTAGCGGGCATCGCGGACCAGTTCGTGGCCGACGGCCGTCACGCCCAGGCTGGGGATGCCGTAGCGGAGGCCTTCGTTGATCAGCCGGGCCATGTTGTCCAGCGTGGCGCGCTCATGGACGCCGCCAATGTAGACCTGCGTGGTCAGGGCGGCGGCATTGAGGCGAATGGCGTCCTCGACGCTGACGCCGATCACCTCGTCGCTTAGTTCCTTGAGGATGGTGGCGCCGGTGCTGCAGCGCATGACCAGCGGTTTGTTGACTTCCGGCCCGATACAGGTCCGCAGGGCCCCCCGCGTACACATCAGGCAGTCCACGTAGGGCAGCAGCGGCGGGATGGCCAGATCCAGCCGCTCCAGGCCGGAAGTGGGGCCCATGATATAGCCGTGGTCGAAGGCCAACATCACGGTGCGGCCGCTGCGGGGATTGAAGATCCGCGCCAGGCGGTTCTTCATGCCCCAGTCCAAATGGGCGGAGCCGCGGAGGAAGAATCCCTGCGACGGCGTGGGAACGTGGACGGAGAAATCTTTGCGATCTTCTGTTTTTTCTGCTCGGATCGGATCAGGCATGGGGGATAGCACCTTCAAAAAAACCACGGAATATCAAGGAAACGGAGGTCGCGCCCGGGTCTTGGACGCCAATGCTCTTGGCGCCGCTGGTCCGTGCGCGGCCGAACTTGGCCTGCAATTTTTGGGTAGCTTCAGCGCCTTGGGCGGCGGCCTCGGCCGCTTGGCGGAGCAACTCGTCGG
The DNA here is from genome assembly GCA_964469945.1 of uncultured Planctomycetaceae bacterium. Taxonomy (GTDB): domain Bacteria; phylum Planctomycetota; class Planctomycetia; order Pirellulales; family Thermoguttaceae; genus CAYYBU01. The sequence goes on along the minus strand of CAYYBU010000310.1, from coordinate 906 downwards.
GAGCGGCGCCGGCCACGGCGGCGCGCCGGGCCGCGGTCACGGCCGGCACCAGGGCGTCGAGCATGGTCTTGTCGCCCGGCCTGGCTTTGGTCTGCGCCTCGACGCCGGCCAGCCCGGCCTCGAACATGGCCGCCAGGGTGGCCGCATCGAGCACCTCCCGGCCTGCCGCCGGCTCGGCCATGCCGAGGAAGAAGGTGCCGAACAGCGGGCCGGTGGCGCCGCCGTCGACGCCCATGATCGCCCAGCCGATGGCCTGCAACAGGCCGTCGATGGGCGGGGCCGCGGGGCCCTCCAGCACCTGCGTCAGGGCGTTCATGGCCCGCAGCATCGTGGTGCCGTGGTCGCCGTCGCCGCCGCACGAGTCGAGCTGCGAAAGCCGCTCATGGCCGCCGCGCACTTGCGCCGCGGCGCCCTGGAGCATGCCGATGAATTGGAGTCGATTCATGGTGGGGATCCTCAGGTATGTTTCTTGGGGAGGGCGTTCGGGGCGGGCTAAAGGGCACATTAGGCGTTTTATCTCCCGTCTCCCGTAAGCGGGCGAGGGAGCTTTTAGCAAACCACCAGCGCCGGCGCGTCGCAGGGGGCATCCCACAGCGTCAGCAACTCGTCGTCCAGCCGCGCGGCAAGCATCTGAAAACCACCCATTTCCTGCACCGTTAGGTACTCGCCGACCAGACTGCGGGCGAGCTTGACGCCGCGGGCATCCAGGACCTGCCCGACGCGGCGCAACACGATGTATAGTTCCATGAGCGTGGTGGCGCCGACGCCATTGAGCAGCACCAGGAGTTGCTCGCCCGGCGACACCTGTAAATCGTCCAAAAGCAGCGGCAGCATGATGTCGACGGTTGCGTCGGCGCTCTGCAGCTTGTGCGATCCCAGGCCGCTCTCGCCGTGTTGCCCCATGCC
>CAYYBU010000309.1:0-4772 GCA_964469945.1 uncultured Planctomycetaceae bacterium | reverse complement strand
TGGTGGGCGTGAGCTGGTCCTTCATGGTCAGCGAAATGGTAGCGAAATCGAAGACGTGTCGCATCTGCGCCTTCTTGCCGTCGCGATGCAGCGCGTTCCAGACGCCCTCGCCCGGCTCGTAGAGCGCCAGCACTTCCTTCGCCAACCGGTCGGCGTCCGCCCGCAACTCGGCGGCCCGCGCGGCGTTGCCGGCCGCTTCCTGGCGGACGGCCGCTTGCCGCATCATCCACACGTTGGCGGCATTGAACGAGGGCACCTCATGCACGTACGTCGGCACGCATTCCAACAGATTGCCGGCTTCGCCGTAATCGGCCAGCGTGCGGCCGGGACGCACCAGTCGTTTCCAGTTGGTCGCAATGGCGTCCAAATGTGCCAAAATGGTCTTGCCGGCCACCTTCTCCTGCAAGAAACTCTGGTCGCCGCTGACGTTCAAATAGCTGTCCAGCAGGATGAAGACCGACAGATCGTTGGCACTATACCAGGGGCCCTGCGCCGTGCCGGTGAGATACTCGCGGGCGTAGCCACGATAGATGCCCATCTCCAGCCATCCCTTGAGGTATTCCTTGAGCATCTGCGGGTCGAGCATCGCCAACACGGTCGCCCATTCGCGCGTGTCCCAGAAGTACATCATGATGCAGTTGCACTCGGGAGTATTGGTGACATAGACGCGCGGGGCGATGGGAAAGCCGGTGCGGTACGTGGCCAGCAGCGAAACGACGCTCGTGTAGTACACGCGGCTGAGTCGGCTGTCGGAAGTGGCCAGCACGGGCAGATGGCCGGAAAAATAGCGATTGCCCGTCGTAAACATGGCATCGAAGCACGCCTGCGAATCAGCTTGCACCTGGACGAAGGTTTTGTTGAAAGCCGCGGCCTGCTCCTTGGCCTGGGCGATCACGGCGTTCTTGTCGCGTCCCACGGCCAGCACATATTCGATGACCGTCGTTTGACCCGGATTGAGGTCCAGCGACCAGTGGGCCGAGCCGCCGGCGCCTTTGCCCGACAGTTCCGCCGGCTTTTGCGCGAAAGCAAAGCAACTGAAGCGATTCTCGTTCGGGTCGCCGATCGTCAGGCGGCCCCGCTGCTGGTCCGCTTCGACCCGAAGGACTTTCTGGTCCACATTGCGTGGAATGCCCCAACCCCAATTCTTGTTCTCGCCCACGGCGGACGCCAGCGCAATCTTGATATCGAAGCTGCGCTGCCGGGAATCGGTATTCTTCAAGGTCACGCGCCAGAGCAGCCCGCGCTGTTGGAAGAGCATGCGAACGGCGGTCTCGATTTCCAGCGGCCCCTGCTTGCCGCGGCGCTCGACCTGATAGGGAAACCAACGCGTCTGGAGCACCTTGACCTGCTGGCCATCCACCGATAACCGACCCGTATTCCCCACCAGCACCAGAGGCGGAAAACTCGCGTCTCCCACGGACAGCACATCGCCGTCCACTTTGGCCGAGCCCAGGCAGCCGCTCATGGCGGGCAGCGAGCGAAGGGTGGCCGCGTCCATCCACTGGCCGGCGAGTTCCGGCAATCGCGGAACGTACTGGCGGACTTCCGCAGGACTGGCGGCGCCGGCCGCGGCACTGCCGCGCGGTTCTGCCTGCGCAACCGCAGACATGAAGACGCAGACCGCAAGTACGGACCAGGTGGCGACATTTCGGGCGAGTTTCATGGGTGTGCTCCAATCGGGGTGGGATGTACTTCATTGCAGTCGGGCCGGTAACCGTTCACGGGGTGGGCGGGGACTGGTCCATTTTTCGGCCAGTGGGCGCGACTTGCAAATTCGACGTCGTCCGAAAACATGGACCTGTCCCCCTCTTCCCCGTCGCGTGAACGGTTACTCGGGCCGCTTCAAGGTTTCAGTATCTCATCTCTTGCGGCTCACTTCAACAGGATCTCGATTTCGTGCCGGCCGGCAGCGGTGGCGGCCAAAAGCGGATCTTGCCGCTCCGTGCCGTCGAGCTTGAACCGCTCGATCGTGGTTCCATGTCCCTTGACGACGATTTGCAGGCGGGCGTCGCGGTACTTGAAATCGGAAAGCGTCAATTGCCGGAATTGCTCCGGCACCACCGGCGCGAACCGGATGCCGTCTTGGCGAAAATCCATGCCGAACAGCCCGTGATAGATCGTGGACAGAAAACCCGAGGCGCTCCACAACTGTCGCGGCGAGCCATCCGGCTTGCCGTCTTCGGGATGGTAAAGTTCCATGAACGTGTCGTTCTTCTCGGAAAGCTTCACCAGGGCGTCGAGCTCGCGGCCGAAAGTCCGCGCGTCTTTGCTCTGGCTGGCTGCCCAGGCCCAGTAGCCTTGGACCAGCGGCCAGATCATGCCGTTGTGATAATAGTGGGCAAAATCGGTCCGATAATTTCGCCACTCCTCGTATTGCGGCCAAAGACAGGGAAAGCCCCACGGCGTCGTCGGCGCCGAGCGGAGGATCTGCCGGGCACGGCCGGCATCGGCCACGCCCGTCAGGATGGCAAACGCCTCGCCCAGCCCTTCCATGCGAGTGTCGGGCACGGCGTTTTCGTCGAGGTAATAGGCATAGTATCCCTTCGTCGGCAGCCAGAAGCGGGCGTTGATGGCATCCTTCAGCCGGGCAGCCTTTGCCCGCAGCGGCTGCACGTTTTCATGCAGCAGTTCCCCGGCGCCGGCCGCCACGAGATAGCCGCGGTAATAGAGCAGATTGGTGCTCAAGGCGAAGGTCTTCGCCAGCGTCGCGCCGTCGTCGGCATATTTCCGCGGGTAGGCGCTGTCGGACTCCATGAAGCTCGAACAACCGCCAAACAGTCCGAGCTTCTCGTTGAACGCATCGCGCCGCGCGCGCTGGAGGCTCCGCACGGTTCGATCGTAAAGCGGCCGTAGCAAATCGCGATCGCCGGTCACCAGGTAGAGCGACCAGGCGCCCGACGCCCCGACGATGGCGTCGGTCAGGTTGGGCCAGCCGGCGAAGTGCCCGCACTTGTCTTGATACCAGCACTCGCCGATGCCGTCGACGTGCTGAGTCAGCCCCAACAAGGTCGTCTTGGCGACCGGGGCGTGCAGGATCGCACAGGCAAGCTCCGTGGAATACGACGTGTCGCGCGTCCAGACCTGCGCCCAGTTCTGGCCGGCGAGGAATTTGCCGTCCTTGACGTCGGCGGCAATCACCCGGCGGGCCTTTTCATAGGCACGATCGTAGGCGGGCAGTCCCGAGGCGAACACCAGCGAAGCGCGTTCGGGGCCCGTCGCTTGGTCCGATTCCTCCCGCGGTGGGACTTGCGCGGAGAAAACCTCGCTGACCACAAGGCGGACGACGATCACCAGCACCAAGCAAGCGTTGCGCATCGAGGTCTTCTCGCGGGATTGCCAAACTCAATACGCATTGTAACAAGAAAACCGCTTGCCGTGATGGTGCGGCCGGTTTTGGCTGCAATTAAAGCGGTTTATTGCCAGGCGAACAATAACTTGCGGACTTGGGCGGAAAGACGGTCCCCCGTAGGTCAGGCTGTGCCTGACAGTCCGGGGCGTCAGGCACAGCCTGACCTACGATTTGCGGAAGTTATTTTCCTGTCGCCGCAGGACGACGACGCCGTGAGCATGGTTTGCGGGGACGGCGCGATAAAAGATGTGGGGTGGGTCGAGCGTAGCGAGCCCCACCAGGATCCACGAAAACCGCGTGGTGAAACTCGCTGCGCTCGACCCACCCCACAAACGCCCGCCCCTCTCCTGCCTGTCGCTAGCGACAGGGAGCAAACGAGGTTAGGCAATTAGCCGTCCTCAGTTGCAACCGCAGGAGGGGCAACTTCCACAGGGCATCTCACAGGGGGCGCAAACCGGCGCCGCCGGTTGTGAACAACCCTGGTCGCGGCCCAGTTGCCAGGAGTAGCACACCTTGCAACCGCCCACGGCAACCGGCAGCAGCAGCAAAAACGTCCAGATCAATAGCCTCTTCATAAAGATCGATCTCCTTTGCAAAGATACTTGGGTCCGTCATAGGCCCGAGACCACGGTGAATTCTGCGCCATGTTGGCGGGCGTGCAAATGAAATCGGCCCCCGGCCCGTGGAATCCGCCTTTTGACCCGCAGTGTTATTCAAGCTGTGCGGACCAGCGAGACTTTGCCGGCGTTTTGATTCTCGACTTTGCCGTTCTCCGGGAAACGCATCTTGACAACCCGCGGCGACTAGTTAGATTGAGGGCAACCGTTCACGAGGCGGGCGGGGACTGGTCCATTTTTCCGCCATTCGGCTATGGTGCCCGGAGGTTCTTATGCGGTCGATCATGCTTCTGCTGGTGGCGCTGGCCCCCGTTACAATCGGTTGTCACCGTGCCGGCAGCGGCCCGGTCGTCGTGGTGACGGCGTCGTACCCGGGGGCAAACGCTGAGACGGTTGCGGATATCGTTGCCGCGCCGATCGAGCAGCAGGTCAACGGGGTCGAGTGGATGGAGCGGCTCGAGTCCGAATCGCGCAACGACGGCAGTTACATCGCTCGCGTGTGGTTCAAGTCAAGCGCCGATCCCGCACAGGTAGCAACGCTGGTCCAGAACCGCGTCGCCCTGGCGAAGCCCATGTTGCCCGAGGCCGTCCAGCGCATCGGCGTGGCGGTCGAAACTAGCGTTGCCCAGCAGCCGGAGAATCGCGCGACCATCGCGCTGGTCGATCGTAGCGGCACGGGCGGGGATGCCCTGCGACGGTTCTCCGAGACCGTTTTGAAACGGCTGTCGGCGGACGGGGTGATCGTGAAACCCGAGGTGTTCCCGGGTCCCGACGAGAAGCGCGTAACAGTGCAAATCGACCGGGCG
>CAYYBU010000308.1:0-4775 GCA_964469945.1 uncultured Planctomycetaceae bacterium | reverse complement strand
AGACCTTGGAATAATCGATTCCTTTGAGCCTGTCGGCGATCGACTGCGGCGACAGGTCCAGGGCGCTGAATCGCCGGCCGCTGTAGTAGAGATCGATCACTTCGCCTTGCGTGCCCACCTCGTCGATCTTCCCCACCGTGCCGTACTGCTTCAGCCGATCGCGGAGCAGGTCGGCGAAACGCCGCAGCTCGCGATAGCTGTAGCGGTCCGGACCGCCCAACGGATCGCGCGGCCAGCGGCGCATCTGCTGCTCGAGGGTCGAGAGGTCGCGTACCAGAATCCCCGGCCAGATGTCCGGATGCGACAGCCCGCGGCCCATCGTGTCGCGTTCCCAGCGGACGGCCTCGTCGATCAACTGCGCGTCGGTCTTGCCCGCCACGAGCTGAAAATCGAGACACGCGGCGCTGGGCGGCTCGACGATGCGGGCGTCCTCGACGAGCCCTTTCTCGCTGAGCCGTTGCAGCAGGCTGCCGCCCAGCCAGAGCACGTAGGAGCGGCCCACGGTGTGCGGATAAACCAGCACGGCCGTCACTCGATCGCGGCGATACGCCCGCGGCCGCTCGCGACGGAAGGCCGCCAGCGTGGCGCCGATGCACTGGGCGCGCTCGTGGACCTCGAAGTTCGATACCTTCGGGCTGGAGATGGTCAGCATCGTGGCCACGGTCTCGCCGAAATCCTTGTTCATCTGCGGGCGGATCGGCCGGCCGTTGACGGTGGGCAGGTCGCCGAGCGACTCCAGTCGGCCTTGCAGGTCCTGCCACACTTGTTCGGCGTCCTTGACCGACTCGAACAACTCGACGAACACCACCGACAGGTTTTGCCGGCTCAACGAATAGACCTTCTCCACCTGCCCGCACTGGCTCACCTGCTTCTCGACCTTGCGCGTGACCTCCTGTTCGACCTTCTCGGCCTCGGCGCCGGGATAGATGGTGACGATGGTGGCCATGCGGATGGGAATAATGGGGTCGTGCCGCTGCGGCATCGCTCGATAGGCGAAGCCACCCCAGAGCAGCGTCGCCACCAGGGCCGTCCAGGCCACCGGCCGCTTGTAGACGAAGAATTGCGACGTGGTCATGGGTTTTTCTCACAAACCGATGTGCAACGGCGGCTGTTGCAAGTCGAGCACCTGGACGGCCTGCCCTTCGCTGAGGCGGAAAGCCCCCGTGACGACGATGGTGTCGCCCACGCCGACCTGGCTCGGGCTCTCCTCGACGAGCCGAATGCGATTGTCGTAGACGCCGCCCAGTTTCACGCGCCGCTGCCGGGCCACCTTGCCGCCGTTCTCCTCGACCACCGTGTAGACGGTGTACTGGTCGCCGTCCGCGCCGTGCTCGATGGCCGTCATGGGCAACAGCACGAGGCTCTCCGCGCGGCCGACGAGGATCGTCACCACCATCCCCGGCTTGAGTCCCTTGGGCTCGTCGATGGTCATTTCCATCTCGAAGGTTCGGGTCCGCAGGTCGGCGGCGGGCCCGATCTTGGTGATCCGGCCCGCGAAGCGCTCACCCGGAAAGGCGTCGGCCGTCACGCTCACCGTCTGGCCGATGTGGAACTGGCGGATTTTCGTGTCGGCCACGCCGAAAGCCACGCGGACGTGGGAAAGGTCCATGATCTCGAAGATCGGCTGCCCGGCCTGCACGCGCTCGCCCCCTTCGATGTACTTCCGCGAAACCACCGCCTGGGCAATCGGGCTCAAGAGCCGGCAGTGGGCGAAATCGTCCTCGGCCTGCTGCAAGGCGACCGTGGCCGCATTGACCTCTTGGCGGATGGCATCCAACTCGCCCACGGCCGCATCGCGCTTGGCCAAGGTCTCGTCGAAAGTCTGTGCCGCCACCGAATTCTCCGCGCGCAGCACCTTGATGCGATCGAAGGTGGCCCGCGCGCCGGTGACGGTTGCCAAGGCCGCGCGCTCCTTGGCCTGCACCTCGGCCAGCCGCTGCTGGGCCGTGCTGAGCCGCCGTTTGTAGTCCGAGTCGTCCAATCGCGCTAAGGGACACTTCTCGTCGCAACGGACGACGTCGCCTTCATGGACGTCGCGCGGTTTGCCGTCCGGCTCGGGCACCTGCCAGAGCGCGGCCACCGTGCCCGGCACCTTGAACGACAACTCGACGCGATGCCGCTCCCGCACCGTGGCGCTGAAGCGCGTCTCCTCGGCGATCGGCTCCCGCCGCAAGGTCATCACCTGCACCGCCACCGGCAAGGGCGGCGCCACTTCGCGGCGCCGGCAACCGCACAAGGTCGCCGCCACCGCGGCCGCCAACATCCCGGCCATCCACGGTGACTTCATTTAGACTCCCCCGGGATTCTTGAGAATGCCGTGCCGGAACAGTTCCGTCACGGTGGCAAAGACATCGGCCAAGGCGACGTTCGACGAAATCAAGGCCGGATTCTCCATCAGACCGATCACGGCCGCCCAAAAAATCGCCTTCAACACGTCCAGATTCAAGCCGTCCCGCAGCGTGCCGTCGCAGGTGGCCGCCGCCAATGCCTGTTGAAAGATGCGGTCCACGGCGATTTGCCGGGCCAGCACGAACTCGGCGTACACCTCGGGATAGAGGCGATGGATTTCCTCCAGCCGGGCCAGCAACTTGCCCGGAGGCAATGCCCCCAGCTCCGCCCCCAGACGGTTCAGCCGCAGGTCGATGTCGTGGACCGACGCCGCGGGGCCCTCGTCGGCCGCACGCTGAAAAATCGCCGCAATCCACATGCAGACGGCCTGCACCAGCCCGCGTTTGTCGCCAAAGTAGCGATACACCGTAACCCGGGTCACACCGGCGCGAAACGCCACTTCGGCCAAATTGGTCCGCTTCACTCCCTGGCTAAGCACCAATTCAAGCGCGGCCAGCACAATGCGGTCGGGCGTGGTCTCGGTTTGCATGATACGATTATGGCACTAATTGTATCATTTGTCAACAGCCAGCTTGCGTACCACGCCAAGAGCCTCGCTGACGTGGCGATCGGCGGCGAGTTGAGAAGCGAACTTGTGGCGGATCACGCCTTGCTGGTCGATGACGTAGGTCACGCGTCCCGGCAACAGCCCCAGCGTCTTGGGCACGCCAAAGGCTTTCCGCAACGCGCCATCCTCGTCGCTCAACAGCAGGAACGAGAGCCGCTGCCGCTCGGCAAAGTCGCGATGCCGGTCCAACGAGTCGCCGCTGACGCCGATGACCACCGCCCCGGCTTGGGCGAAGTCTTCATAGGCATCCCGAAACGCGCATGCCTCCGCCGTGCAGACCGGCGTGCCATCCTTGGGGTAGAAATACAGCACCACCACCTGCTTCGCGTGGAAGTCGGCCAGCGACACGCGCTGGCCGGTGTGCGCCACGGCCGTAAAATCGGGCGCCCGATCGCCGACATCCAGGGTTTTCATGACGCCTCAACCCTCCGCAACAGAAACGCATTTAGGGGGTTTGGGTGAGCGGGTAGGCGCTGGCGTCCAACGTAGGCTGCCAGCAGTGGTAGGCGTTGGAACTCATGAAAGGATTGATCACGTTGCTGATGCGCGCCTCGACGCGGCCGTCGAAGAACAACACGTTCATTGACCCCGCGTGGCGGAAACGGCTGCCGCCCCAGCCGCCCCAATACACGGAATTCTTCATGTCGTTGGTGGGCGATTGGTCGAAGGGCGTGGCGGGTGGCGGCAGCACGTTCGCCACCACCGGATAGTACTCGGCGATCAGGATGTGGTCGCTATCGCTGGAACCCAGGCGATTGGCGCGATTGTTGATGCCGTAACTCACGTCGGACAATCGCGGGGGCCGGTCGTTGGGACAGAGGAACGTGCTGGCCTGTCCTTCCAGGTAGTTAATCAGCGCGCTGCCGGTCGCGCTGGTGCTGGTGGCCACCGTTCCCGGCGTACTGGTGGCCGGCATACTGGTGCCCGTCGTGCTGACGCTCATCGTATCCGTGCTCATCGTCCCCGCGCCCATCGCCCAGAGGCCGGGAACGAAGGCGCTGGTGCTGCCGCCGTTGGCTTCCATGAAACCGTGGAAGGCAATGCCGATCTGGCGCAGGTTGTTGCTGCACTGAGTCCGCCGCGCCGCCTCGCGCGCCTGCTGCACGGCGGGCATCAGCAGCGCGATCAAAATACCGATGATGGTGATTACCACCAACAGTTCCACCAAGGTAAAACCTCGAACGCCGCCCCGCTTCATGATTGCCTCTTCCCTTTGTTGGTAACCGTTCACAGGGCGGGAATGAAGGGGACAGGTCCATGTTTTCGGACCAAGTCATCCCTGCAAATCAGGTTTAAGGACCGAAAAATGGACCAGTCCCCGCCCGCCCTGTGAACGATTACCTTTGTTGATGCCCTGATTCTGCCCAACTTTACCGGCGCGGACGATTCGCCCTCCGCATCCCACGGCCTCTGCTTCCAAGAGTGCCCCAGCGGGATGGGAGATCGCCCACCCGATTGTGCCTGCCCCCGTTCCAAGGACGATTTCATGGTACCAGATTTCGGCTATGGCAAGCAACCACAAGTGCAAAATGGTTTTAGGACTTGGGAAGTGCCGAGCCCGAAGGTAGCCGGCAGGAAGAAAGCCAGCCGTCGCTGTTCCGCTGCACGGTCAGGCCGTGCCAGGTGATGGCCTTCACTTCCATGTCCAGTTGATGACGTTGGAAGTCGATCGGCTCGCCCCGTGCCGTGGCGGTCAGGCCCGCGTCGCCCACATGCACCACGAACTGGGCCAGCAAGACGCGGCGGACATCGAAGGTGTAGAGCAATTCGGCCAGCCAATCGTGCAGCAATTCATCGGCCGCCTGCCCGGCGACGGCAA
>CAYYBU010000307.1:0-4790 GCA_964469945.1 uncultured Planctomycetaceae bacterium | reverse complement strand
CCACCTTGCCCATCAGCCAACCCCTTCATTGCTGCCCAGGGTGTGAACGATTACCGTGGGACTTCCCCGGGGTATGTAGGAACCATCTCGGTTCAGCTTCCAGTATCTTGAATTGCGGCTCTCAGGCCGACCGCCATCGGCGTGTGGATAGTAGGCCTTTACCGTGGCGACATTCTCCACGATCTTCACACGCACCTGGATTTCCTTTTCCGAAAGCCGGGCGGCGCGAAGTTCTTCACGCGCCGCGTTCAACAACCGGGCCATAGGCTCTTGGGACCATCCGCTCCGGCAGAACAACAAAGCGACTGCCGCCAAGACCGCGCCAGGGCATGAAGCTGACAGGTTGCGCATGGACAGTTTCCCTTTCTTGATCGACTGGTTCGCCACTCCGCATTTCCCCCTTACTCCTCTCGTTCCGCGAGAGGGACAACATCAAGCGGAGCGTGATGAGTACGAAAGATGCTCTTTGGGGCGATCCTTGGTGGGCCTTCGCTCCGCTTGTCCCACCCTACATCTGCCAACCCTTGCGATACGCGCGCTGAAGCCAGCGGTTGAGTTCGGGCACATTGGTGACCTTCATGTTCGGGCCGTCCCACTGAACCTTCTTGCCGATCCCGGCGTGTTGGGCCAGATTGCCCAACAGGATGAACTCCGTCAAGCGTGCGCCGTAGTCGAAACTCGTGGCCGTGTCGGTTTTGCCCTCGCGGCAGGCGCGGATAAAGTCCTTGAAAGGGTTCTTCGGCCGCGGCAGCGAGCGGGGCGGCTGGGTCACTTCTTCCATTCTCTCCTTGGGCAACAGACGCATGCCCTGGCCGTAGGTGCCGGTGTAGAGGATGCCCTTCTCGCCGACATAGAGCGTGCCGCTGCTGTCGAATTTCTCCTCGGGATATTTCTTCTGCATTTCGACCAGCAACGGCGGCAGATTGCGCAAACCCTTCTTACCCTTGGTGGCCTTGTTGCCGTCGCCCGGGTCGGCCTCGCCAACGCGGCCGTCGTACCAGTAAGCCTTCAGGGCCGGCATGTCGCCGCGGGCGGGAAAATCCCAACGGATGCGAGTGCCGGTGGGATAACGCTCCGCGCTGCCGCCGTAAACGGCCTCCGCCTCGAAGCTCGTCGGATGGTGGAGCTTCAAGGCCCAATAGACGCCGTCCAGTACATGGCAACCCAGGTTGCCCAGCGAACCGTTGCCGAAGTCGTGCCAGCCGTGCCACTCGTGCGGATGCAGATCGATATGGTACGGGCGATACGGCGCCGGGCCGATCCACTCGTCCCAGTGCATACCGGCCGGCGCCGGCTCCGACGGCGGGCGCGGGCCGCGGCCGCCGTTGGAACGGTTGGTCCAACTGTGCGTCTCGGTGATCTTGCCCACGACGCCGGCCCAGATGAACTCGCACAACCGGCGGTAGCCCTCTTCGCAATGACCTTGATTGCCCATTTGCGTGGGCACCTTGTATTGCCGCGCCATGGCGGCGAGCTTGCGGACTTCGGCCACGTCGTGGCAGAGCGGTTTTTCGCAGTACACACCCTTGCCCAATTGCATGGCGATCGTCGCCGGCAGCGCGTGATGGTGGTTCGGCGCGGCGATGAACACCGCGTCGATCTGCTTGCCGAGTTGATCGAACATGCGGCGATAATCGGTGAACGCCTGCACCTCGCCGGCAGCCGAATTCTTGTCCGCCAGCGACTTCCGCACGGCGGCGATCCGCTTCTCGTCCACCTCGACGATGGCCAACAGATTCTCGTGGGCCGTCACATTCACGTGTACCATACCTTGGCCGCCACAGCCGATGACCACGCACGCCAGCTTGCTCCGCAACGTGGCGGCCCGAACCACACTGGGCCCGGGAAGGAAAGGGGCAGCCGACACGGCGCCGGCAGCCAGTGCGGCGCGTTTCAAAAGCGAACGACGGCTGAAACTCGAATTCATGGACGGTTCTCCGTGAAGGACAAAGGCGGGCGTCTGCTGGGCATGTTTTTCGCGCGGCCGGCGTGGATCAGCGGCGGGGTTGCTGACGAACCTTCATCGTAGCACTTTATCGTAGGCGACGCCATCTTGCGGACAGGTTTCTCGGGGAACCGCAGGGGCCCGGAACGCCACGCGGGGCGTTCCCTACGGGGCACTACGATCCCACCCCTCTGTCGCGTAGTCCCATGGCGAGACTTGATCGGCCGCCGGCAACCGCCAGCGGGTCATTGCGGTTGCGAATTCGCCCGCAGCGTGTCATAATTTGGGTTTACCGTCGCCCGGCCGACGCGCCGGGATGGGAATCGAGCTTCGAGGGAGACCAGATCCGTGTACGAGTCCATTGCCGTCGTGGGCGCCACCGGCGCCGTGGGAACGATCATTCGCGAACTATTGGAAGCACGCAAGTTCCCCTTCCAGAAGATCAAGTTTCTGGCCTCGCGGCGTTCGGCCGGCCATTCGCTGGCCTTCGCGGGAAAACAGTACACGGTGGAAGAACTGCGGCCGGAAGCCTTCGTCGGCGTGCAGTTGGCCATCGCCAGCACCCCGGACGACGTCGCCCGCGATTTCGTCCCCGAGGCCGTGAAGCGCGGTTGCGTGGTGATCGACGAGAGCGGCTACTGGCGGATGGATCCGAAGGTGCCGCTGGTCATTCCCGAGGTCAATCCGGAGGCCATTTGCAAGCACCAGGGCATCATCGCCAGCCCGAACTGTTCGACCACGCAACTGGTGCAGGCGATGAAGCCGCTGTACGATGCGAGCCGCATCCGCCGCGTGGTGGTCAGCACCTATCAGGCCACCAGCGGAGCAGGGCTGGCCGGCAACCGCGACCTGGAGAACGGCACCCGCGCCTTGCTGGCCGGCGAAGACCATCAGTGCGAGACCTTCCCGTACCGCATCGCCTTCAACTGCATTCCCCAGATCGGCTCGGCCAAGTACAAGGGCTACACGTCGGAAGAGATGAAGATGGTGTACGAGACGCGGAAGATGCTCGGCGACGATTCGATCCTGGTCTGCCCGACCTGCGTGCGCGTGCCGGTGAGCAACTGCCATAGCGAGAGCATCCTGGTGGAGACGGAGCGGAAGATCACCGTCGACGAGGCCCGCCGACTCTTCGCCCAGACGCCGGGATTGGTGGTGGTCGACGACCTGGAGCAGAAGCGTTACCCGATGCCGCTCCACTGCGACGGCCGCAACGAGACCTTCATCGGCCGGATTCGCGAGGATCTTTCCAGCCCCAACGGCCTGGCCTTCTGGTGCGTCAGCGACAACCTGCGCAAGGGCGCCGCGACCAATGCCGTGCAGATCGCCGAGTTGCTGGTGAAAGGGTAGGGCAGGGCAGGGGAGTGCATTGCATCCGGCACACTCCCTGTGCCGTTGGCCCGCAGCAAACGGAGTGTGCCGGATACGTTATTGGATGGGAATTGCCGATGCGATGCATCAAGCTGACCCTGGCTTATGACGGCACGGCCTACAGCGGCTGGCAGGTTCAGCCCGGCATGACGACCGTGCAGGGGACGCTGCAAACGGCCATTGAAAAAATCACCGGCAAGGCCGGCCCGGTGCTGGCCAGCGGACGGACCGACGCCGGCGTTCACGCCCTCGGGCAGGTGGCGTCGTTTCACACCGAGAGCACGCTCTCCATCGAGGTGCTTCACCGGGCGATCAACGCCGAGTTGCCCCACGACGTGGCCGTGCTGAAGGTGGAAGAGGCGCCCGGCGATTTTCATCCCATCCGCGACGCGGTCCGCAAGCGTTATCGCTACGTGATCCACGACGGCCCGGTGCGCGACGTCTTCCGTCGTCGTTACTGTTGGCAATATGTCTATGGCCGGCTCGACGCGGAAGCGATGCACCGCGCGGCCGCGGCGCTGCGGGGCACCCACGATTTCAGCAGTTTCGAGACCAGTGGCGCGCCGCGGCAAGACAGCATCCGTACTGTGCTGAACCTCGGCGTCGAGCGGGGCAGGGGGGAGCAACACGATCTCTTGACACTGGAAATCGAGGCCGACGGCTTTCTTTATAACATGGTCCGCACGATTGTCGGCACGCTGGTCGAGGTAGGCCGCGGCGCCGAGTCCGAGGATTGGCCCGGCCGGGTGCTGTCTGCCGCCGACCGCCGCAAGGCCGGCCCCACGGCGCCGCCGCAGGGATTGTGCCTGGTGGACGTGACCTATTAATCTTCGTTGGCCCAAACAGGTTGGGCTAGTAGGGTGGGTCAAGCGAAGCGAAGCCCCACCAATTGCGTCGAAAACGATGATGGGGCTGTGCAAACCGGTCCACCGGTTCGCCCGCCCTTTCTTCGAGATAACCGCATGTCGGGCGAACAACGCTCCACCAAGATCACGGTTTGCTTGACCCACCCTACAATAAGCACTACCGGCTTATGCGTATCGCCCATGTGATTACCCGGCTGATCCTCGGCGGCGCGCAGCAGAATACGCTGCTGTGCTGCGAAGACCTGCTGCGCGACTACGGCGACGAAGTCCTGCTGATCGCCGGACCGCCGCGGGGACCGGAAGGAAGCCTGCTCGAACGGGCCAGGGCAGGGGGGATCCGCGTCGCGCTGGTCGATGCCCTGCGGCGGCCCATCCATCCCTGGCACGACCTGGTCAGCTATCGGCAGATCAAGCAGTTGCTGCGCGATTTTCGCCCCGAGGTCGTCCATACGCATAGTGCCAAGGGCGGCATCCTCGGCCGGGCCGCGGCGTGGAGTCTTCAAGTGCCCGCGATCATCCATACGGTCCACGGCGCGCCGTTTCATCCTTACCAGGGTCGCGTGCAACGCGCGCTCTATCGGGCATGCGAACGCTGGGCCGCCCGGCGC
>CAYYBU010000306.1:0-4795 GCA_964469945.1 uncultured Planctomycetaceae bacterium | reverse complement strand
AAGTGCCGGCCGCGCAGGTCATCAAGGGCGACGCCATCGTCGATCTTTCCGCGCATTTCCACAACGGCCGTTTGAGTTGGGACGTGCCGGCCGGCCAGTGGACCGTGCTGCGGATCGGCCACACGTCGACCGGCGCGGTCAACGCGCCGGCCCCCGCCTCGGGCCGCGGCCTGGAGTGCGACAAGCTGAGCAAGCAAGCGGCCGGCGCCATGTACGCCGGGTTGATGCGCAAGATCATTGCCGACAGTCCCGCGCTGGCTGGCAAGACGTTGGTGACCACGCACATCGACAGTTGGGAGATCCACTCGCAAGACTGGACCCCGCGGATGCGCGAGGAATTCCGACAGCGCCGCGGCTACGACCTGTACCGCTACCTGCCCGTCTATAGCGGGCGGATCGTCGACGGCGTGGAGGTTTCCGAGCGTTTTCTCTGGGATCTGCGGCAGACGATTTCCGATCTGCTGGCGGAGAACTACGCGGGTGAGTTTCGCGCGCTCGCGCAGAAAGATGGCTTGAAGCTCTCGATCGAGGCCTACGGTGACGGAGCCTTTGACGACGTGACCTATGCCGGTCACTGCGACGAGCCGATGGGCGAGTTCTGGGCCTGGGCCTACGGCGGCGCGGCGGAATCGGTCACCGAGATGACCTCCGCCGGTCACGTCTACGGCAAGCGGATCATCGGCGCCGAGTCCTTCACCTCCACCGACGCCGAGATGTGGCAGGGCCATCCGGCCAACATCAAATCGCTGGGCGACTGGGCCTTTTGCGAGGGGATCAATCGCTTCGTTTTCCATCGCTATGCCATGCAGCCGTGGCTGAACGTGCGGCCCGGCATGTCGATGGGCCCCTGGGGCCTGCACTACGAGCGCACCCAGACCTGGTGGGAACAATCCGCCGCCTGGCATCAATACTTGGCCCGCTGCCAGCATTTGCTGCGGCAGGGGCTGTTCGTGGCCGACATCTGTTATTTGCAGCCCGAAGGATCGCCGCGCGCGTTTCGTGCCCCGGTCGCCTGCACGGGCACACCGCCCGACCGTCCAGCCTATGACTTTGACGGCTGCTCGCCCGAGGTGGTGCTGACCCGCATGTCGGTTAAGGATGGCCGCATCGTGCTCCCCGACGGCATGAGCTATCGCGTGTTGGCGTTGCCGGGTTCGCAGACCATGACGCCGCAACTGCTGGCCAAGGTTGCCGAGCTGGTCGAGGCGGGCGCGACGGTCGTCGGCACGCCGCCGGTGAAGTCGCCCAGTCTGGCCGCCTATCCGCAGTGCGACCAGCAAGTGAAGCAGCTTGCCGAGCGGCTCTGGGGGGCCAATGATGGCAGCCGTGCCGGGGAACATCGCCTCGGCAAGGGGCGCGTCGTTTGCGGCAAGATGGCCGAAGAGGTGCTGGTCGGCGCGGGCGTGCCGCGGGACTTCGCCTGTGGTACGCCGGCCGTTACGCCGGTCCGCTACATCCACCGCCACCTGGACGACGGCACGGAGTTGTACTTCGTCGCCAACAAGACCAACGCGGCCAAACAGGTGACGTGTTCGTTCCGCGTCCAAGGCAAGCGGCCGGAGTTCTGGTGGCCGGAGTCGGGACGGATCGAGCGCGCCGCGGTCTATGAAGAAAAAGGCGGCGTCACCAGCGTACCCATCCGGCTCGAGGCCACCGAATCGGTGTTCGTCGTGTTCCGCGACGGCGCTACGTCGTGGGACCCGGTCGTGCGGGTCGAACGCGACGGCCAGTCCGTCACGCGCGCTGGCAAAGCCGGGCTGACGATGCTAATTTCCAAGGCGCGCTATGGCGTGTTGAGCGATCCGGCGCGGACGCGCGACGTGCGGGCGAAAGTGCAAGCCTTGGTCGACGCGGGCGTTAGGAGTTTTCCGGTATCGCAGATGGCCGCCGACGGCGACCCGGCCGTCAACGTCGTCAAGACCTTGGAGGTCGAGTACCGGGGCAACGGTCGGGTTCGACACGCCCGCGGTCAAGATTGGCAGAACCTCGATCTGTTGGACTTGGTGACCGATGACGCGACGGTGGCCGTCCAAGTGTCCGGCGAAGGGAAATTGGTCTTGGAGGCCTGGAAGCAAGGCCGCTACGAGTTGACCACGGCGGCCGGCAAGACGCTGCATTGCGACGTGGCCGCGCTGCCGCCGCCGCGCGAGCTTGCCGGGCCGTGGCAATTACAATTCCCGCCCAAGGGAGGAGCCCCCGCGCAGGTTGCGCTCGACAAGTTGATTTCCTGGAGCCAACATGCTGACGCGGGCGTGCGGTATTTTTCCGGCACGGCCAGCTACCATACCACCTTCACGGCGGCAGGCCTGATCGCCCCGGGCCGCGCGGTCTACCTGGATTTGGGCAATGTGGCGGTCATCGCCGAGGTGAGGCTCAACGGCAAGGATCTGGGTATCCTCTGGAAGGCGCCCTATCGTGTAGAGGTCACGGATTCGCTCAAGCCGGGCGAGAACCAGTTGGAAGTGAAGGTGACCAATCTGTGGATCAACCGCATGATCGGCGACGAGCTGTTGCCGGAAGACAGCGATCGCAACGGGGATGGAACGCTGAAGGCGTGGCCGAAATGGGTTCAGGAGGGCAAGGCCAGTCCCACGGGCCGGCATAGCTTCACTTCGTGGCGGCTGTGGAAGAAGGGCTCGCCGTTGCAGGAATCCGGCCTGTTGGGCCCGGTGACGTTGCAAACGACGGCGCGCGTCGCGATACCATAATAAATGCTACTTTCCAAGGAGCTGGCACCATGCGAACTTTATGCTGGTCGATGTGTCTGTTGACCGTGAGCACCGCGGCCTCCGCCTGGGGCGGGACGTTCGGCGTCGCCGATTTGCGTTGTGAATACCTGCAAGATCCGCTGGGCGTCGACGCCACCCGGCCGCGATTGAGCTGGATCGTGGAGTCCGATCAGCGCGGCGGGCGGCAGACCGCCTATCAGGTCCTGGTGGCCTCGTCGTCCGACGTGCTGGCCAAGGACCAGGGCGACCTTTGGGACAGCGGCAAGATCGTCTCTGACGAAACCGCCCAGATCGTCTATGCCGGCCAACCGTTGGTTTCGCGGCGGGCGTGCTTCTGGAAGGTGCGGGCGTGGGACGGCGACGGTAAGCCGAGCGCGTGGAGCAGGCCGGCACGCTGGGAGATGGGACTGTTGAATACCGACGACTGGAAGGCCAATTGGATCGAGGCCAACCTGGCGGCCGGTGCAGCCACGATCGATTCGTTTGCGGGCGCCAAGTGGATCTGGTGCCCGGAACCGGGCGTCGATTTGACCAGGGTGGCGCCGGCAGGCGACCGCTTCTTTCGCTGCCACGTGGTCCTGAAAACGGGCGCAAAGCCCAAGCTGGCCCGGCTCATGCTCACCGTCGACGACCAGTTCACGCTTTTTGTCAACGGTAAAGAGGTGGGCCGGCTTGCCGAGCGCGACGGCTGGCGGCGGCCGCAAACTTACGACCTTCTGCCGCTGCTGGCCGAGGGCGACAACGTCGTGGCCGTGGCGGCGACGAATGTGGAGAGCGTTGCCGGAGTCATCGCGAAGATCGTCGTCCAATATCCGGGCGAAGATCCGCAAATCACTGTGAGCGATCGCCATTGGAAGACTTCCAACAAGGCGGTCGACGGTTGGACTAAAGCCGACTTCAACGACGCCGGTTGGAAGGATTCCTTCGAAGTCGCCGCGTTCGGCGAAGGGGCCTGGGGCACGATGGCGGGCAGCGCGACGGCCGGACCGGTGCCCATCCTGCGCAAGGCGTTTGCGCTGCCGGAAAAATCGGTTCGTTCGGCGCGGCTCTACGCCACTGCGCTGGGCCTGTACGTTTTTCGCCTCAACGGTCAGCGCGTCGGCGACACGCTGCTGGCGCCGGATTGGACCGATTATCGCAAACGAATTCGCTATCAGGCTTACGACGTCACTTCGCTGGTCAAGCCGGGCGACAATGCCCTGGCCGCACTGTTGGCCAACGGCTGGTATTGCGGCCACATCGGCAACGGCGGCTTCCAGGCATTCGGCAAAATGCCTGCCCTGTTGGCGCAGCTTGAGGTCACCTATTCCGACGGCAGCGTGGAACGGATCGTGACCGACGGGTCGTGGAAGATTCACGCCAGTCCAATACTTAGCTCCGACTTCATGCTGGGCGAGAACTACGACGCTACGAAGGAGTTGGCCGGTTGGGACCTGCCGGGGCTCAGCGAGAGCGGTTGGCGGTTGGCTACGATTCGCAAGGAGACGCCCCGTCCGCTGGACGGCCAGGTCAGCCAGCCGGTTCGCCAGACCGGGCAGTTGACGCCCAAGTCGCTCAAGGAGCCGAAGCCAGGGCATTGGACGTTCGATCTCGGTCAGAACATGGTGGGCGTGGTGCGGCTGAAGGTTTCGGCCCCCGCCGGCATCAAGTTGACCCTGCGTCACGCCGAGATGCTCAATCCCGACGGCACGATCTACACGACGAACCTGCGCGGCGCCCCATCGGTCGATACCTACGTCTGCAAAGGCGGCGACGAGTCGTGGCAGCCGACGTTCACCTTCCACGGCTTCCGCTACGTGGAGCTTACCGGACTGCCCGGCAAGCCGACCGCGGACACCGTGACCGGAATCGTGATCGGCTCCGATACGCCGCGCGTGGGCGAGCTGGCCTGTTCGGATCCGCGGATCAACCAGTTGGCGTCCAACATTCAATGGGGTCAGCGGGGTAATTATCTCAGCGTGCCCACCGACTGTCCGCAACGCGACGAGCGCCTGGGCTGGATGGGCGACGCCCAGGTGTTCATCCGCACGGCCACCGACAACGCCGCCGTGGCCGCCTTCTTCACC
>CAYYBU010000305.1:0-4801 GCA_964469945.1 uncultured Planctomycetaceae bacterium | reverse complement strand
GGCCGCGGCATCCTGCACCTGTCGGTGCTCATCGAAACCATGCGCCGCGAGGGCTACGAGATTTCCGTCGGCAAGCCGCAAGTGATCCTGCACGAACACGACGGCGTCACCGAAGAGCCCTTCGAGAGCCTGGTGGTCGAGGTTCCCGAGACCAACACCGGTTCGGTGATGGAGTTGGTCGGGCAGCGCCGCGGCCAACTGGTCGACATGACCACGCACAACCAATTCACCTACATGCTCTTCTCGATTCCGGCCCGCGGGCTGATCGGCCTGCGCACGCGGCTGTTGAACGCCACGCAGGGCACGGCGGTAATTCACCATCGCTTCGACCGCTATCGCCCCATGGAGGCCGACATCCCCGGTCGTGCCGCGGGCGTGCTGGTTTCCATCGCCGGCGGCCGCGCCGTGGCCTTCGGGCTGGACAGTTTGCAGCAGCGCGCCGAGATGCACGTCGCGCCCGGCGACGTGGTCTACGAGGGCATGATCGTGGGCGAGAACAGCCGCAACAGCGACATGGCCGTCAATCCCACCAAGGAGAAGAAACTCTCCAACATGCGGGCCGTCGGCCACGACCGCAACATCCTTTTGAAGCCGGCGCGGCGGATGTCGCTGGAAGAGGCCCTGGAGTTCATCGCCGACGACGAACTGGTCGAGGTCACGCCCACGCAGATCCGCCTGCGGAAGATCATTCTCAAGGAAGTCGACCGCCGCCGTGCCGACCGGGCCAGTGTGCAACGGGCCGAGGCCCGCGCGGCCAACTGAGCAATTCGGCTGCGAAAATGTTGTTCGCATGGCGGTTTCGCGATCGCCGATAGGCTGGCTCGACGAAGGTGTGTCTGTCACGGTGCCCCCCGAATGGCCGTTGACGGTCGTGTGTTTCGGCGCTAAACTTGCAGTGACTTGATTATTGACAGTGTTACTTGCGAAAACTCCCTTGGCTTCGCTCCCGGAATCGATCATCATGCCGCTGGAAGAGGAACAACTTTACCAGGAACACATTCTCGACCACTACGAGGATCCGTTCCACCGCGGACCTTGCACCGGCTGTACGCACTCGCATCAGGACGACAATCCGCTCTGCGGCGACGTGATCCGCATGGAGTTGCAGATCGACGACCGGGGGGCGATGAAAGAGGTTTATTTCAACGGCCACGGCTGCTGCATCAGCCAGGCGGCCGCCTCCATGCTGGCGGAAAAGTTCGACGGCCGGCACGTCGACGAGGTGAAGAAATTCACGGCCGACGACATGCTGGAGCTTTTCGGCGCCCGGTTGACCCCCAATCGCCAGAAGTGCTGCCTGCTTGCCTGGCGGGTCTTGCAGGCGGCCATTTACGCGCCGGTGAATCCCGCGGCTACCAAAGAATGAAAAGGGTTTAGCCACGGATGAACACGGATCGAACACGGATGAAACGAAATACGAAGCCACAGAGAGCACAGAGGACACAGAGGGAAGGAGAAGATAAAGATGCGACAGCACCAATCATTCCCTTTTCTCTGTGACCTCTGTGTCCTCTGTGGCTCCCCCCTTCCTCTTATTATCCGTGCTTCATCCGTGTGCATCCGTGGCTAAATGATTTATGCCCGCTCTAGATCCAGAGGTTTACCGGCCGGACTTCCCCATTCTAAGTCGCAACGTCCGCGACGGAGTGCCGCTGGTCTATTTCGACAATGGCGCCACCACGCAACGGCCGCGGCAGGTCATCCAGACCATCGTCGATTGCTACCAGGAGCACTATGCCAACGTCCATCGCGGCATCCATCAGTTGGCCGTGGAAGCGGACGACCTGTTCGACGAAGCCCGGGAAAAGGTCCGCTGCCTGCTCAATGCGCCCGCTGTGGAGCAGATTATTTTCACCTCCGGCACGACCGCCGGCATCAACTTGGTGGCGCGAAGCTGGGGGGATGCCAACATTCACGTCGGCGACGAGATCCTCTTGACCGAGATGGAGCATCACTCCAACCTCGTGCCCTGGCAGCAGTTGGCCGCGCGGAGCGGGGCCGTACTGCGGCATATTCCCGTGACCGATGATGGCTGGCTGCAACTCGACGTGCTCGATCGGCTCTTGACCCGGCGAACGCGGCTGGTGGCGGTCACTGCCGTTTCCAACGTGCTGGGAACGATCAATCCGCTGGCCGAGATCATCGCCCGGGCGCACCAGGCCGGCGCGGTGGTGTTGGTCGATGGGGCCCAGAGCGTGCCGCATCAGAAGACCGACGTGCAGGCGTTGGATGCCGATTTTCTGGCCTTCAGCGGCCACAAGATGCTGGGGCCCGGCGGCGTGGGCGTCCTGTATGGCCGGCGCGAGTTGCTGGAGGCGATGCCGCCTTTTTTGGGCGGCGGCAGCATGATTCGCCGCGTGCGGCTGGACAGTTTCGAGCCCGGCGACCTGCCGGCCAAGTTCGAGGCCGGCACGCCGCCGATCGTCGCGGCCATCGGCCTGGGGGCGGCCATCGACTATCTCGACCGCGTCGGCCTGGAGGCCATCGGCCGACACGAGCGCCTGTTGACCGAGCGGGCCCATCAAGTCCTTCAGTCGGTCGAGGGGGTGCGGATCCTCGGCCCGAAGCCTTGCCACAAGGGCGGCATCGTCAGTTTCACCATGGATCGCATTCATCCGCACGACGTGGCCGAGCTGTTGGACCGCCACGGCATCGCGATTCGTGCCGGGCATCACTGCGCGATGCCGCTGCACGAGCGTTACGGCCTGTCGGCCACGGCCCGGGCGAGTTTCTATTTCTACAACACGCTGGCCGAGGTCGACCAGTTGGCCCCCGCGTTGGAGCAGGCCCGGCGGGTCTTCCACCGCAAGCGGCCGTAGGGCTGTGGAGTGCGATGGCTTGTCGCCGCTTGCTTTAGCCCGAAGGGCTTGAGGAACACAGCCCAGGGTTGCCGCGCGCCGCGGCTACCCTGGGTGGCTCTTTAGCTGGCCGAAAACCCGTAGGTCAGGCTGTGCCTGACACAGCGATTGTCAGGCACAGCCTGACCTACAGGTCTCCAAAGGGGCCCACTCTGGGCAACCGCCGCGGAATACTCCATAATAGGCAAATCGTAGGTCAGGCTGTGCCTGACACTCCCGATCCGTCAGGCACAGCCTGACCTACGATTTGCCCTGTTTCCCGGCCGATACGTCCCTAACCCCGCACCCAGGCTCCTTCATGAAACGGCTGCTGCTGATCTGCGGACTGCTGTTGCTGGGCAGTTGCGACGACGGCATCCATATCGGCAAGCTGCAGGCCGTCTGGGGACGGCGCGGACTCGACGATGGGCAATTCCAAAAGCCGCGGGCGATGACCATCGACGGCAAGGATCTGCTGTACATCGTCGATATGACCGCACGGATTCAGGTTTTCACCCCCGACGGCCATTTCATTCGCAAGTGGCAGACGCCCGCCCACGAGGCCGGCAAGCCCACCGGACTGGCGATCGGCCGCGACGGCAACGTACTGGTGGCCGATACGCACTATTACCGCATGTTAGTCTATTCGCCCGAAGGGGCGTTGCTGTGGAAGCTGGGGGGCAAGCTGGGGCAAAAGCCGGGCGAGTTCGGCTTCGTCACCGGCGTGGCCCAAGACAGCCAGGGCAACTACTATGTGTCCGAGTATGGCGACTTCGACCGCGTGCAGAAGTTCACCGCCAAAGGGAAATTCATTCGTCAATGGGGCGGCCACGGTTCCGAGCCAGGGCAATTCATCCGTCCGCAGAAATTGGCCTTCGACGAGGACGAGCACCTCTGGGTGGCCGACGCTTGCAATCACCGCATCCAGGTCTTCGACACGGAGGGAAAATTGCTCCGCTGTTGGGGGAAGCAGGGTGGCGCGGCCGGCGAACTCTATTATCCTTATGATCTGGCCTTGGGACCGCACGGGACGATTTACGTCTGCGAGTTCGGCAACCATCGGGTGCAGAAGTTCACCCGCGACGGCCGCTCGCTCGGCTGTTGGGGTTCCCAGGGACGCGATCCCGGCCAGCTTTATAACCCGTGGGCCTTGGTCCGCGACAGCCACGGTATTGTCCACGTGTTGGATACGAACAACCACAGAGTCCAGTCAGTCAGGATGGAATAAGTGAAGATGGAGTGAGAAACGAATCTCCCCTCTTCCGTCGAACGGGCGAGGGGAGATGTATCCGGCACACTCCGTGTGCCGATGGCCAACGGCACACGGAGTGTGCCGGATACTTTGAAACCCTATGCCCTATCACCTCAGCTTCCAATCGCCGTGGTACTTGCTGCTGCTGGCGATGCTGCCTGCGCTGTGGTGGATGAGCTTTCGCAGTCTGGCCGGACTGGGCCAGGTGCGGCGGCTGCTGGCCTTGCTGTTGCGCAGCACGGTGATCGCGCTGCTGGTGCTGGCGCTGGCCGAGGCCCAGATCGTGCGGACCAGCAATCGCCTGACGGTGATCTACCTGCTGGATCAATCGCTGAGCATCCCGCCCGCCCAGCGCGAGGCGATGATCAAGTACGTCAACGCCGAAGTGCATAAGCATCGGCAAGGTGACGACCGGGTGGGGGTGATCGTGTTCGGACGCGATGCGGCCATCGAGGTGCCGCCCTTCGACTACGACGTGCAGATGACCAAGATCGAGACCAGTGTCGATGCCGAGTACACAAACCTGGCGGCGGCCATGAAACTGGCCCAGGCCACCTTTCCCGAGGACGCCGCCAAGCGGATCGTGATGGTCAGCGACGGCAACCAGAACTTGGGCAATGCCCTGGAGCAGGCCCAAGGGCTGGCCGCCGCGGGCATCGGCATCGACGTCGTGCCGATCCGCTATCACAACCTGGCCGAGGTGGCGGTCGAG
>CAYYBU010000304.1:0-4826 GCA_964469945.1 uncultured Planctomycetaceae bacterium | reverse complement strand
AACGCCCGGGCCGCCGACATGAACTCCCGCGCCTCGCTGATCGACTCGATGTACAGGATGATGGAGCGGGTTTCGGTGGCCGAGCCCAGGTAGTCGATCAGGTCGCCCATGCTGACGTCGAGCATGTTGCCGACGGAGATGAAGTACGAAAAGCCGATGCCTTCATCGATGGCCCAGTCCAGCACCGAGGTGCAGAGGGCCCCGGACTGGGAGATGAAACCGACGTGGCCGGGACCGGGCGTGGCGGCGGCGAAGCTGGCATTGAGGTGAATGCCCGGCACGATGAGCCCCAGGCAGTTGGGGCCCAGGATGCGCATGCCGTCGAACTTGCGCTGTTCCTGCCGCACCAGTTCTTCCAGCTTGCGTCCCTCGTCGCCGATCTCGCGGAAGCCAGCCGAGATGATGACCAGGCCGCGGGTGCCCGCTTCGCCGCAGGCGCGCACGATGCCCGCGACCGAAGGCGCCGGCGTGCAGATCACCGCCAGGTCGGGGGCGTGCGGCAAGCCGGCGATGTCCTTGTAGGCCTGAATCCCTTGCACCGCTTCGCGCTTGGGATTGACCGGATACACCACGCCGCGGAAACCGGAGCCGATCAGGTTCCGCAGCACCGTGTAGCCCACGCTACTGGGAGTATCGCTGGCGCCGATCACGGCGACGCGGCGCGGAGCGAAGATCTTGTCCAGGTTGCGGATGCTCACCAGAAGACTCCCGAGCGCCGAAAAGTTTTGTACCGCTACACGCCACCCGCATTATATGAGCGGGTCAACCTGGAGTGCTCTCTGTAGGGAACGCCCTCCGCGGCGTTCCGTTTTGCCGGTAACGCCCGGAACGCCACGGAGGGCGTTCCCTACAGGGGAATCGCACAACTTGCCTTAGGTTGGACACTACTCCAGGTCCGCCAACTGGAAGCGGGCGCCTTGGAGTCTGCGGCGGACGGCCTGCGCCAACTGGCTCACCAAACGGTAACCGAACCGCGGATCCTTTTCGCACAGCGCCCGCAAGGGGGCCGCCTCGATCACCAGGGCCTGTGTCTTGACGCGACAGATGCCGATCGAAGAGGTGGTATGCGGCTTGATGACCGCCGACCAGACGCCGAAATCACCCGGCAACAAGGTATCGACCGTCGCCCGCTTGCCGCTGCGCAAGAGATACTGCACATCGACATGGCCGGTGGTCATGACATAGAGGTGGTCGGACTTCTGGTCCTCGCGAAACATGACCTCGCCGGCCTCGAAGGTCTGCTCCACGGCCAGATCGGCCAGGGCGCGGATCGTCTCTTCGCAGACGTCCGCGGCATCAAAATATCGTCGCAATAAATCGAACTGGACCATGCATCCAATATAACCTGTAGTTTGCCGAGGGCAAGCAATTTCGCACCCCCGGCGTGGTATTTTCCACCGGTTTCCGGCGACAAAATTGTCGTCATGTCGGGGGGGAAGATGCGATCTCCCCTCTCCCACCTGGCGGGCGAGGAACGAAGGGACACGCTTAGCCTCCGAACCGGGGGATGGATGCAATCCTAATCCCAGGGACTGCTCCGCACGGGCTTGGGCGGCGACTTGATCGCCGCCACGACCGCGTCTTCCTCGGCCACGCGGCGGGGCCGCTCCACCCGCACCTGCTGCACCTCGCGGGCCACCGCCGGCAGATTCAACAGGAACACCACCGCCGCCGCCGTCCCCACCAACAGCAGCAGCAAGACGCGCTCATCCATGGTCGTGGAACCCTCGCTGAGGTGCGACATGGTCCAGAACGGATCGGTGATTTGCAGATACGTGTAGGTGCCGCCATACCACTCGTTTCGCAGTTGCTGGATCACCATGGGCGCGAATACTCCCAGCAGAATCAGCAGGAAGTGGATCAGCGCGGCCAGGAGCACGCCTACGTGCGTGACTTTGCGCAGCAGGCGCAACAGCAACAGCCCGATGCCGAGATACGCCGTCAGGTAGGCCAGCCCCAGCAGGGCGAAGATGGGCAGCACTTCCAGAGTGTTCGGCGAGAGCGCACGGAATGTGCCGACCGTGCCGCGATAGTTGTTCGCCAGCGTGCTTCGACCCGGCAACCAGTTTCCCCACCCGCCGGACATTGCCATCGCCACGACCAAAGCCAGCAGGATCGCGCCGGCGTAGTTGGCCAGGGCGAACAGGTAGCCGCAGCCGGGCCCGGGGTTGAACCAGGTGAAGAACTGCCGGCCCAAGAAGCTTTGCGGCAGCCGCCGCTTGACCCGGGGCGACAAGTCGGGCGATTCGCCCGTCATCAAGGCGCCCATGACGAACCAGTGAATGCCGAGGAAACCGAGGAACCCCGCGACGACGTCTTCGTTCGCGTTGCCCTCGGCCTTCACCGTGAACCAGGTGAACCAGGCCACCAGCAGGAGTTGCTGCAACAGCATGATGACGCGGAGCCGGGTGGAGCGGTTGTTGCTGCTGAAGCTGAGCCGCGCCGCGGCCGCGCAGAACACCAGCGCGAAGTAACTCAGATACGCGGTCAGGAACGCCGCACAAACCGGCCAGAACTGGGGCTCGGTGAAGGGCACCTCGGAGAACGAGAGAAAGCTGCCCGCGATGGCGCAGGCGGCATAGAACATGATGAACAGCCCCACCACGGCCGCCACCGACAGCACGACCTGCCAATGCTTCGCCGTGCTCAGCGTGCCGATCAGCAGGCCGCTCACGGCGAATCCCAGCGAGCCCAGCACGGTGCAAACGACGATGAAGAGGATCGTGGGAAAGTCGATGCCGCGCAGCATGTAGGTGAAGGCCAGGCAGGGCGAGATGGCCGACAGGTAGATGATCATCTGCACGATCGAGCTGCCCAGCTTGCCGCTGACGATCTGCCGCGGTCCCAGCGTGGTGATGGAGAGCAGCTCGTAGGTATGTTCCTCGTGTTCGCTCGCCAGCGAGCGCAGGGCGCCGAACGGCACGATGATCACCAGGGCGAAGGCCAGCACCATGTAGTAGACGAAGAACATCTCGCGGCCGTTGGCGCCGTACCAGAGCGGTTGTCCGATCAAGGCCACGCCCACAATGGTGCAAACCCAGGCGGCCAACAATAGCAGGCTGAAGGTGACGATAAACTGCCGGCTCTTCAATGCCTGGCGGGTTTCCTTGACCAAAATGGGGTTGAGCCGTTCGCCCAGGGCCGTCCAGAGGCGTCCCGTGCTGAAGCGGCGGGCGGGCGGCGTGACCGCGGCGCCGGCCGCGGTGGCGGCATCCGGTGTCGTGGGCTGCGTCGTCGTGGGCTCAGTCGACTGGCTCATTGCACCAACCCCTGCGTGACTTGCATGAAGACATCTTCGAGCGTCTGCTGCTGCGTGCCGAAAGCGAGCACGCGAAAGCCGCTCTCGATCATCGCCCGCAGCAGGGCCGCTTCGGCCGCGGCGTCGCCGGCATGTAGGAACTTGATCGCATCGCCATCGACCTCGATCTGTGCGACGCCCGGCTGCGCGGCGAGCCAGTCGCCCAGCGGGCCGGCGGCATCCAGCAGGCGGACTTGCACGCAATTCTGCTGCCGCTGGCTCTGTTGCTGGATCTGCGCGACGCTGCCCACCGCCAAGAGCCGCCCGCGCTCGATGATGCCCACCACGTCGCAGATGGCGGCCAGTTCGGTGAGGATGTGCGAGCTGATGAGGATGGTCTTTCCCGTGTTGGCCAGGGTGCGGATCATCTCCCGCAGTTCGATGCGGGCGCGGGGATCCAAGCCGGCGGCCGGCTCGTCCAGCACCATCACCGCCGGATCGTGGATCAGCGCGCGGCCCAGGCAGAGCCGCTGCTTCATCCCCTTGGAAAGCCCGTCGATGGGCTTGTCGGCCAGCACGTCCAGACCGGTGAAGTCCATCACCCGGTCGATGGCGTCGGCCCGCTGTCGGCCGCGAAGCTGGTACGCGCGGGCGAAAAAGTCCAGGTATTCGTGGACGTTCACGTTGGCGTAGGTGGTGAAGTAATCGGGCATGAATCCCAGCCGGCGGCGAACGCGGTCCGGATCTTCCACCACGGAGAAGCCATCGACGAAGGCGTCGCCGGCCGTGGGCAGATCGAGCGTGGCCAGGATCCGCATGCTGGTCGTCTTGCCGGCGCCGTTGGGACCGATATAGCCGAAGACCTGCCCTTGCTGGACGCTGAAGGAGACATCGTCGACCGCCCGCGTGCGACCGAACTGCCGGTGCAGATTGCGAAGCTCGATCATGGGTTGCGAGGTGAGCATTACCACTTTCCCAAAATCACGTGATACGACGCTTCGCGGCGCGGCGCCGGCACGCCCAACTCGACCTCGGGCGAACGCGCGGCGATGGCCACGTAGCTGCCCGGCGCGAGTTGCCCGCCGGGAACCTCGGCCAGCAGGTTTTCCAACCGGCTGGTCTGTTGCGTCGGCACGCTGAGCGAATACTCGTTGCCATTGCTGTACATCCAGCGGCGGGAACGGATCGCCCGGCCGCCGCTTCCGAACATGCCTCCTTGCGATACCTGATCGTACCACGGCGGCAAGACGGGCTGCGCCGCCTGGCTGGTTCGCGCGAGCCGTGCAGCCGCATTCGGCTGGGTGATGGGCTCCAGCATCGCCACCGCGCCGGCGGCAATGTCGGCGCCCCAATAATACTTCCCCTCGGCGCTGCGCACCAGCAGTTGTTCGAGCGATGTTTGCAGGCGGTTCCGCAGCGACGGTTCCTTCCCCGCCGGGGCGGCCAGAAAGTCCAGACCATCGCCCGAGCGCCGCGAACGGATGGTCACCAACTGCGTGGGCGTCCGCGAGGGGAGCCAGCCGACGGCCAACTGTTGGTCGCCATCCCAGATCAACTCGCGCGACAAGGGGCGATCGCTGGCATTCTG
>CAYYBU010000303.1:0-4835 GCA_964469945.1 uncultured Planctomycetaceae bacterium | reverse complement strand
GGGATAGCCCTCTTCGCCGTCGGGACTGTCGTAGCGAAAAGCCACGCCTACGGAGGCCGGAGTCTCGACCGGCGCCGCCTTCCAGAGCACCTTGTCGAAGCCCTTCCCGCCGCCGTGGAGATGATTCTGGCCGTTGTCGTTGGCCGCCAGCGCGTACGGCCGGCCTTCGAGGGTAAAGCGCCCCTGGGCGATACGGTTGGCGTAGCGTCCCACCGTCGCGCCCAAGTAGGACGAGTCCTTCTTGAGATAATCGGCCAGCGAATCCCGCGTGAGGACGACGTTCTCGATCTTGCCGTCGCGATCGGGCACAGCGACGGTCGTGATCGTGGCCCCGTAGGTGATCAGTTCGACCTTCAGGCCGTTGGCGTTCCGCAACGTATACTGGTCGATCTCGCTACCGTCGGGAAGTTTGCCGTAGGGTTGCTTGGTGATCTTCATGGTCTTCTCGTTTACGGTTGAGGATGCATCATTGCGACGCTTCTTTTTGCTTCTTGAGAATCACTTCCCGGCTGCGGACGGCATCGGCGTTATGCGGATCCAACTCCAGTACCTTGTCGAAATCCGCCAAGGCGTCGGAAAGATCGCCCAGCTTGAAGTAGGCAAAACCGCGGTTGGCATAGGCGCCGACGAACCGCGGATCGAGCTCGATGGCCTGCGTGTAGTCGGTGACCGCGTTTTCCAGCTCACCCTTCTTGCGATAGGCGAGCCCGCGGTTGTAATGGACCTCCGGACAACGGGGATTCGCCGCGATGGCCTGGTCGTACTCGGCGATGGCCTCGTCCCACTTCTCTTGCTCCTGCAGCGCGATGCCCTTGAGGGAATGGCTTTGGCACTCCGGCTGGTTCTTCTGCAAGGCCGCTTCCATTTGGTCCACCAGCGGGCCGCGCGCCGCGGCATCCTGGCTCGGCCCCCACTGCTTGTAACCTTCGACCGGCTTGGGCTCCAGGCGGAAGACTTCCTTGTAGTCCGCGACCGCCTTGTCGAGCTCGCCGCGTTTGGCATACGCCAGGGCACGGCCGAAGCGGGCCTCGCAGTCTTCGGCGTCCAGCCGGACCGCTTCGTGGTAGTCGGCAATGGCCTTGTCGAGCTCGCCCTTGCGGGCAAACGCATAGCCGCGCCGCGCCCAGGCGGCCGATTCCCCCTTGAGCAGTTGCACGGCGCGATCCAGATCGGCAAAGGCCTTGACGTAATCGTCTTTCAACGCCCACACGTAACCACGCTCGCGATAAACTTCGGCATAGTCGGCGTCAATCCGCAGGGCTTCGTCGTAATCGGCCAGCGCCTTGTCCAATTCGCCCTGGCGGCTGTAGCAGAAACCGCGGCTGAAATGGCTAGCCGATTCATGCGGGGCCATCTCGATGGCACGGTTCAGGTCGCCCAGGCCACCGTCCAGATCGCCCAGCATCGTGCGGGCGTAGCCACGATTCGACCAGGCATCGGCATCTTTGGCATCCAACTCCAGCGCGCGATTGTAGTCCGCCACGGCGCCCTCCCAATGCCCCATCTGCACGTAGGTCATGCCGCGGCTCGCATAGGCCGATTCATCCTTCGGAGCGAGCTCGATGGCCTTGTTCAGGTCCTCCAGGGCTTCGGGAAACTTGCTCTTCAGCGTGCTGAGAAAACCGCGGTCGCGATAGGCGCGGGCATATTTCGCGTCGAGCCGGATCGCCGCGCTGTAGTCGGCGCGGGCTTTCTCCAGGTCGCCCTTGTGATAATAGGTGAAGCCGCGATTGAAACAGGCCGTGGCATTGCGGGGATCCAGTTCGATCGCGCGATCCAGATCGGCAAGGGCGGCGGCGAACTGCTCCTTCATGGCGTGGGCCAGGCCGCGACCGCTGTAGGCCACGACTGACTTGGGGTCGTGCTCGATGGCCTGCGTCATGGCCGCGATCGCTTCGTCCCAATGCGATTTGTCCATGGCGGCGACGCCCCGCCGGTAGGCTTCATCGACCGGCGGCGATTTTTCCTCACCCGCGGCGGCCGGCCCTTTCCCGGCATCGGTCGCTTCCGTCGCCGGCGGGGCCGGTGCGTCCACGTCGGCGTCCGGGTTGCCGCGACGCAAGCTCGGATCGCGCGGATGGATTCCGCCGCCGCCGAACGGACCGGCCGCCGCGACCGCCCCGTCCAGGATGATGCAAACGGTCAGTACGATGCCAGCCCACCACGCGGCGGCCCTGGACGACAATCGATGGTTTCTCACAAAACACCTCATCCCGCTAAGCGAGGTTGCACCATTCCACCATGATTCCGTGTAGGGAACGCCCTCCGTGGCGTTCCGGTCGTCGCCGGCAAACGGAACGCCACGGAGGGCGTTCCCTACAATCCGCTCTCCCGTTTACGGGAGAGGGGAGGCAGAACAACCATTCTATAGCCTACCCGCTTTGCCGCGGCCCTTCAATCCCCGCGCGGTGCGCGCTGGCAGGCCGGACAGAAGAACGTGGAACGCTGGCACTGGACAATCCGCACGATGCGGGCTCGTCCGCAACGCAAGCACGGCTGCCCGTGGCGTTGATAGACCCAGTGACACACCTGGTAGTTGCCCGGCTGGTTTCGCGCGATGCGATAAGTGCCGTCGCGGAGCGTCGATCCCTGATGGAGGATGGCCGCGTCGAGGACCTCCCGCAGCGCGGCGTCCAGCGCCGCCCATTGTGCGGTTCGCAAACGCCGGCAAGCCAGGGCCGGATGAATTCCCGCGCGATGCAGGATCTCCGAGGCATACAAGTTGCCGATGCCGGCGATGGCCCGCTGATCCAGCAGGGCGACTTTGATCGCCCGGCGGCTGGCCGCGAGACGTTGCCGCAAGATTTCGGCGGTCAGTCCCAGGGCGTCGGGCCCCAGCCGTTGGGGACCGTAATGCTCGAGGAACTGGCCGGGTGAGACGAGCCGGGCCACGCCCAAGCCTCGCTGGTCCCAAAAGAGCAATTGCGAGGGGGCCCCGCCCGAAAGCTGGAAGACCAAACGCAGATGGGCCGCATCGGGGGCGTCGGCCAGCAGGATGAGCCCGGTCATGCGCGGTTCCAGGACGATGCGATCGGCACGGTCCAGCTCCAGCACGACCCGCTTGCCCACGCGGCCCACCGCAAGAATCGTCCGCCCGACGGCGCGGCGGCGAAAACCGGGCAACCGGGGCACGATCTGAATGGCCTGGAGCCGCGACCGCGGTTGCCGGATGTCCTCGATACGGCAACCGGCAACGGCGGCGATTCCGCGGCGCATCGTTTCCACTTCAGGCAGTTCAGGCATGAGGGGGCGGCACTTCGATCGTACAGGTGAAGACTTCGACCGGCGGCTGGTTCTTCTCCCACGAGCGAACGTAGACGAGCCGGACCGTGGTCAACCCCGGCTGAACGGCTTGGAATTTGAAGAAGAACGTTCCCCCGCCGCCGACCACGGCGGATTTGTTCGTCGCGGCCACGTATTGCGGTTCCGCCAGCAGGCGGATCGACTGGCCGTTGACCGCGGCGGCCTGCCAGCGGTAACCGGTCGTGGGATTGCCCGGCAAGCGGATCAGCACATAGCGTCCCACGCGAACCCGCGCCCGTTTGCCGTTGTCGGTCTTGCCGATTTCCAACCATGGCGACGCAGCCGCTGCCGGGGCGCCGGCCGGGCCTACCGCCACCGCGGGCAGAGGCAACGGCCGGCCCACGCGGGCGACCTGGCCGGCCGGGATCGGCATCCAGCCGTGCAGGCCCCATTTCACGGCCGGCGCGTCGACCCAATAGATCGGCCCCCAAGGCGTACTGTAGTAATCGTTGACCTGGCCGCGGGGCAGTTTGTGGCCATCGTACAGGAGCCAGCCGGCGCGTCCTTCGTTGCGCGTGCCCGGATCGTTGATTTCCAACTTGTACTGCCATTTGCCGGCCACGTACGTCCCCGGCTTGCTCGGATCGATGGGCTGGTTCCGCGGCGCGGTCGCCGGCGGCGCGATCGCCGGCGGCGCAATCGCCGGCGGCCCCTTGCCGGGAGCCACAGTGCCTGCCGGCGGCGGTTCCGCCGACACCGGCTGCAAGGGCAACTTCTCCACCGCCGGGCTCGTGCCGCTGGATGGGGCCGCCGCTGCGCCCGTTGTCGCCGTGCCCGTCGCTGTCGCGCTGGCCGGCAGCGGTTTTGCGTTGTCATCCAGCGGCGCCAAGCAGTGCTCGCAGCGGTGCAACGTCGCACTGCAATGTTCGCACAGTTTCAGCGCCCCGCTGGCGGTCTTGCCGCCGCAGGCACTACACGTTCCGGCCGACTCGATGTACATCAGGCCCCGGCATTTTTCGCACAAGGCCGCGGCGGCCGGCGTACAGCAGGCCAACACCAGTGCCGCCCCCAGAACCACGCCTGCCTTGCTCGTCATCGCATCACTCCTTGACTGTGTCTTGGCCGTCGGTGAGCGTTTTGACGATCACCACGGTAATGTCGTCTTGTTGCGGTTGATGCCGGCAAAAGCCGCCCAGTTCGTCGTGAATGGCGTCGATGATCTGCCGCGCCGGCTGATCGCGTTCGCTGCGGATCGCTTCCAAGGCACGGCCGACGCCGAAGCGGACCCGGCCGGGCGATTCGGCCTCGGGCAGGCCATCGGTGAAAAAGGTCATGATATCGCCGGCCCGCAATACCAAGGGGGGCGCGGCGGCGACCAGCGTGTCCGGCTCGATGCCCAGGGGAATACTCGTGCTGTCGAGCACGGTGACGTTGCCGGCGGCATGGAGCACGTAGCCGCGCTGGCCCGCACTGGCATACTCGACGCTTTGGCTGCGCGGATCGAGGCGAGCCAACGCCAGGGTGACGAAATGGAAATCGCCCGTGTCC
Source organism: uncultured Planctomycetaceae bacterium (assembly GCA_964469945.1). Taxonomy (GTDB): domain Bacteria; phylum Planctomycetota; class Planctomycetia; order Pirellulales; family Thermoguttaceae; genus CAYYBU01. The sequence continues at coordinate 44 of CAYYBU010000303.1, read as the reverse complement.
ACCGCCAGCACGCGATTGGCGCGGGTGAGGATCTCGCCCACGTC
>CAYYBU010000302.1:0-4849 GCA_964469945.1 uncultured Planctomycetaceae bacterium | reverse complement strand
TAGCAGGCACACGCCGTGTGCCGTCCGCCACGGCACACGGCGTGTGCCTGCTACAATGGAACGCGACGATAATCCATTCGCGGATCCTAGCCATAGGACGCGACCAACTGAGACGTCAACGATGGTGCTGCTGTCAAGATTGCGATACGCCGTGCTGGCCGCCGCGTTGGCGCTGATCGCCAGCGTCGTGATCGCCGTGGGGACCTCGCTTGCACTGCGGGCTTCCGTGGGGCGATCCGTCATCAAGCCCGCCGTGCAAGCCAGGGGCAGCCAGTCCGATTGGAGTTGCTTTCGCGGGCCGCACTACGGCGTGTCGTCGTGGGACAATGCGCCGGTGGCGTGGGATGGCCGCAGCGGCGCGGGCGTGCTCTGGAAAGCGCCCCTGAAGATGACTGGCGTCAGCTCGCCGGTGCTGTGGGGAAATCGCGTCTTCATCAGCGAGGGCGACGACGACCAGCGCGCCTTGCGGGCACTCGACGCCAATAGCGGCGAGGAGGTTTGGCGGCAGGTCGTAGCTGACGGCGGCCCGGGTATGCCGCTGCCCGCGGTTTCGGATGCCGGCTTGGCCTTGCCCACGCCCGCTTGCGACGCCGACGGCGTATACGTGTTGTTCGGCACGGGCGATCTGGCGGCCTTCTCGCACGACGGCAAGCCGAAGTGGCACATCTTCTTGAAACGGCCGGAAATCGGCTATGGTTATTCGTCCTCGCCTTGCGTGAGCCACGGCCTGGTTTTCGTGCAGTTCGACGAGATCAACGGCGGCCGGGTGCTCGCCGTGGAAACGGCCAGCGGCAAGATCCAGTGGGAGCATCCGCGCTCGCGTGGCCCCACCTGGTCCTCGCCGATCATCATCCCGGGCGCGGAGGGTCGCCCGCAGTTGGTGGTCAACGCCAACGGATCGGCCACCGCCTACGACCTCGCCGGAAAAATGGTGTGGGACGTGGACGGCGTCAACGGCCAGGTGACGCCCTCGCCCACCTGGTGGGACGGGCGCATCTACCTGGTCAACTCCGGCTCGCGGCTGATCTGTTACCAACTCGCCGAGAAGCCGCGAGAAGTCTTTCAGGCGGCAGAAAACCTCTGCGACGTGTCCAGCCCCGCGATCGTCAACGGACTGTTTTTCATGACCACCGGCCGCGGCCGGATCGTGTGCATGGACGCGACCAGTGGCCAGATGGTGTGGACGCAAAAGAGCCCTCGTTGTTACGCCTCGCTGGTGGCCAGTGGTCGCCGCATTTATGCCTTGGGCCGCGACGGCACCATGCAAATTCTCGCCGCGGCGCGCAGCTATCAAGTCCTCGGCACCTGTTCGTTGGGCGAAGGCGCGGATGCCACGCCGGCACTGGGCAACGGTCGCATCTACATCCGCGGCCGCAAGCACTTATGGTGCGTCGGCACCAGCGAGGGGCTGGTGTCACGATGAGTGTGACCGTTCACGGGGCGGGCGGGGACTGGTCCATTTTTCGGCCAACCCGCGCTGTTTCCAAGTACGACGTCGTCCGAAAACATGGACCTGTCCCCCTCTTCCCCGCCCCGTGAACGGTTACAGATGAGTACACGATGCTCGTACCGAGTACGAAATGTGTGGTAGTGGAAACCTTAATCATTTGGAGGAAAGACCATGGGAATGACTGTCACGCTCGACCGCATGATTCACGCCAACGCCGTCCACCCCAACTTGACCAAGGAGATTGGCCTGGGGGGATGTTGCGGCGGGCAAGACCTCAATCCCATCGACTTGCTGGCGATGGGCGTGGCCTCCTGCATGGTCATCGTGATGGCCAAGGGGGCGGAGGCGAAGGGCTTGGACCTGACCGGCACGTGGGCCGAGACGAGTTATGTCCTCAAGGATTACCGCATTGCGTCGATCGCCGTCGCCATTCATTCCCCCTCCACGCCGTCCGCGGCCGAGCGGACGTTTTTGGAGCAGGAAAGCCACCAATGTCCGGTCTACCTAGCGGTCAAAGACAACGTGGACGTGCAGGTGTCGTTTGCCTGGGGAGCCGCCGCCGCCGCGGCGAAGCCAGCGGGCAAATCGTGCTCGTGTTGCGGATGAGGACCAGCGGTGAGTTGGGTGCCACTGCTGGCTCGTCCAGCAGTGTTTCTCGGCCCTTTCGCGTCGGCTCGCTGTTGACAACCGTCAACAATATCGCTATACTTAATCAGATGGCTAGGTCGCGTCATCCCAGCAAAGAAATCGAGGCGGCGATTCAGTACGCGATTTCTTGCGGCTGGCGGTTGGAGAAATCGAGTGGCGGCCGTGCCCACGCGTGGGGGCGACTTTTCTGCCCGTACGCTCAGCGGGGCGGCTGCAAACTGTCGATCTGGTCCACACCGCGGGATGCGGACGTCCATGCGGAGCAGATTCGACGCAGGGTGCGAAAGTGCCCACACGGCAGGAGGGCGATATGAGCAAGCAGAAGACCTACACCTTTACCTTGATTTTGGCTGGTATTCCCGAGGTGACTCAGGAACTCGAGGATCTCCTGTTCGAAGCGGGCTGTGACGACGCCTTGCTCGGCAGCCGGGACGGGGTCAGCTATCTCGATTTCGACCGCGCCGGAGACGGCCTGGAAGCGACGGTCAAGTCGGCCATTCTTGATGTGCATCGTGCCGGACTGAAAGTGGCGCGAGTTGAACCCGACGAATTGGTGAATGCGGCGGAGATCGCGCGGCGGATCAAGCGTACGCGAGAAAGCGTTCGTCAGCTTGTGGCCGGAACCCGCGGACCGGGCGGCTTTCCGCCTCCCGTGTCGAGCGTCACCAGGTCCTCGCCGCTCTGGCGGTGGAGCGAGGTCGCGCGATGGTTTACGGAGCACCAGCGGGTTGGCAATGGTTCCGCCACCGATCCCTCGGTGCTGGAGAGCGCAGAAACCATCGGGAAGCTCAACGCGGTCTTGGAAATGCGGCGGCTGACGAGCAGTTTGCGCGAAGTGCAATCGATCTGGCGCGCGTTTCAGCCGGTGAAAGAAAGGCGATAGCCCCAAGACTCACGGAATCGGCTGCGCGCCAGTTCCGCGGCGCATCATAATTGGACTTATCCCTTTTTCGCGTTCTGGCCTGCTTCTTCGACTTGATAACAGGCTTCAGGCGATAGTATAACGTATCCGCCGCCGAAATTCCGGCGCGCCCGCTGTTTGATAAGAAATCAGAGACAACGGCGGCCCAGTGAGGCCGGCCGCCCTCACCCCCGGCCCCTCTCCCGCGAGCGGGCGAGGGGAGCTTGAGTTCCACCCGAAGGACGGGAGTATCACATGGGGCCGAAGTGGCCAAACGGGAATTCTGTTGACCAACATGGTGCCGAAGCCGCAGCAGCCACGCCGAGCCGGCTCACGTGACCCTTGATCGCGTGGATTGTTCGTTTATGCGCCCTTCACCTCCAGCAGCGCCTTGACCAGCAGCGGCCAGGCGATGGTGGCGTCGCAATGGACTTCCGCGAAACGGCCACCCTCTTCCACACTGAGGAACTTGCCCCAGGAAACGCCTTCGGTGTAGGTGCAACCGCTCAGGCCGCCCCAATGCACCGGCTCCGGACAGATGCGGACGCCGTAACGGAACCGCGGCACGGGCAGCTTCGCCCCCAGCCGCATGTTGATGATCTCCGTGAAGGGGCCGACCTGCTGCGCCCAATTGCGCGGCACACCGCCGCCGATGGTGAAGATGCCCAAGCGGCGGGCCTGCTGAATGCGGCGCGTGTAATCGCAGAGGTCGAGAAACGGATTGAACGACGGCGTCCGGGAGAAGAAGCTGTCCAGGTCGCTCTCCTGGCCCGGTTGGTAGCCCCGGGCCAGACAATAGGTGGCCACGTCCAGCCCCAACTCGGAATCGGTAAAGGCCGGCACGTAGACCGGCACGCCGCGCTGGAAGGCACAGCCCAGGATGCTGGGCATCTGCCCGCGCTCGACCAGCAGGCGGCCCAACTCGCGGTTGATCCGCCAGGAACAGGCCGGCTCGGACCAGTCGAAATGCTCCAGCACTTCGCTGACCATCTGCTGGGCCTGACAGAGATTGGCCTCCATCTCCAGGGTGTCGTAGACGCGGTTGTAGCCCCAGGCGTAAAGCTGCTCGTCGGAGTGCCGCGGGTCGTGCTTGTAATGCGTACAGCCGATGGCCTCCGAGAGCCCGTGGGCCATGACCGCCCCGGTGCAGATGATGGCCTGGGCGAGGCCGGCGTCGATCATTTCGCAGAGCACGCGGCCCATTTTGCCCACCGTCATGGCGCCGGAGACGGTCACCACGCGGAAGCAATCGGCGTCGTCGGCCATGACGCGCAGGACGCCCAGGGCCTCGCCCAACTCGCGGCCGCCGAAGGCGGTTCGTGACATGCGCTCCAACAGGTCGGCCAGCCCGTCCGCGCGGCGGATATCCAACGACTCAAGCGGCTGCAGGCCGTCCTGGCGGCCGTCGTGGAGGGCTCTGGTCATGAAACAAGGCTCCGCATCGTGCCTGTAGGGAACGCCCTCCGCGGCGTTCCGGGCGCTAATGTATCCGGCACACTCCGTGTGCCGTTCGCCCGGCGGCACACGGAGTGTGCCGGATACGTTGGAACGCCACGGAGGGCGTTCCCTACAGTGGCTCCGGGAATCACGCAACTTCAACTAGCCATTTCCGCACTTCCGGCCCTGGTTGTCAAGAGGGACCCTTGACCCCGCCCGCGGTTCCGGGCAGAATCGTAGGTTCGGGATTCCATACCAACGTCATATTCCGAGTCAGTGCAGTCAAGATGGTGCCGTTCCAGAAGAAAGTGCTGTTCCTGGGTTTTGGAGCGGTGGCGCGCTGCGCGCTGCCGATCTTCCTCGAACACCTCAGGGTGCCGATGCGGAAAATCACCATCATGGACTTCGAGGAC
>CAYYBU010000301.1:0-4853 GCA_964469945.1 uncultured Planctomycetaceae bacterium | reverse complement strand
CTGCGCCGCCGGGCCAGCCGCCGCGCCGGGATATCCCGCATACGGCGACATGCCGGAAGCCACTGCGGGGCCGGCCGGGGGAAATCCACCCCCCAACGGCGCTTGCGTGGGCGCGATTCGCGGCGGCGGCGGCATCTGCCGCTCCACCGGCATCGTTTGCCGCAACCACTGGTCGTATTCCGCCTTCCGCGGCGGATCGAGCAGGCATACCCGGGCCGCCGACAATTCGTTCAACACGAACTGCGAAATGTCTGCGTAGGGGCCCGATTGATAAGTCCGAATGTGGAACATCTGTCGATCGGCCGCATTGGCGATCACGTCCGTATCCGACTCGAACAGCCCGATACCCAACAGCCGATAGTGGTTGGGCGGCTGCTCGTGTGGCGGTATGCCGAGCCATTTTCGATATGGATCAAATCCCTCCATGGGGGATACTCCCAGCGCATGAGGATACGATTGCCCTCTCTCCGGCCTCACTCCCTTATTCGTAGGCGACGGGGCAACTCTATTCCATTATGGTCAAACAAACGCCGATTGGCAACCGCAATCCCCGCTGCGGTGGGCAGCTCGATCCACCATGCGGAAGTGGCCGAACCTCGCTGGCTGGGGTAGAATTAGAGTATCTCGCCGATAGCCTGCGGTTGAGGTCTGTCATGATTTTCAAGGATCGCGCCGATGCGGGGCGGCAATTGGCCTCGGCGCTTCAGCACTGCGCGAACCGCCCCAACGTGCTCGTGCTGGGATTGCCGCGGGGCGGCGTGCCCGTCGCCTTCGAGGTGGCGGCCGCGTTGCAGACGCCGCTGGACGTGTTCGTGGTCCGCAAGCTGGGCGCGCCGGGGCACGAGGAACTGGCCATGGGCGCCATCGCCAGCGGCGGCGTGGTGGTGCTCAACAAGCAGGTCCTCCGCGCGCTGCGCGTCGCCGATGAGGTCTTGCAGGCCGCGATCGCCCAGCAACGCGAGGAGTTGCTCCGCCGCGAACGGCTCTACCGCGATCACCGGCCTCCGCAGGAGATTCGCGGCCGCATCGCTATCCTGGTCGACGACGGTGTGGCCACCGGCGCAAGCATGAAAGCGGCCATCGAGGGGCTGCGCCAGCGCGAGCCGGCCCAGGTGGTGGTGGCGGTGCCCGTGGCATCGGCGACGGCGGAGAAAAACCTCGGGCTTTTGGTGGACGACTTCATTTGCCTCGCCACGCCCGAGCCCTTTTTCGGCGTGGGCCAGTGGTACGATGATTTTCGCCAGCTCGGCGACGACGAAGTGCGCCGCTTGCTGGAGCGTGCGTACTGCGATCCATTCACACACAAAGGGGAAACGTCATGAAAATATCGATGCAGCGGGAAGAGGTCCGCATCCCGGCCGGCAAGGCCGTTTTGGAAGGCATGTTGCGCGTGCCCGAGGACGCCCAGGGCGTGGTGGCCTTCGCCCACGGCAGCGCCAGCAGTCGCCGCAGCCCGCGCAATCGTTTCGTGGCCGAGGTGCTCAACGACGCGAGACTGGTTTCATAAGCACCTCGTGCCGCGACATGCCGCGCGGGGGTGAAGGCAGCCGTGGGTTTCAAGCCACGTCGTGACGCGACCCGAGTCCAACCGTACGCGAGGACTCAAGGGTTCTGTTAGCATTCGGTAAAGTCCCGCCGGCCCCGATTTTCCCGCGGATTTTTCCACGTTTTCTCCGCCCGCGCGTCTCTCCCCCGGCCCGTCGTTGTGGTATGATAAGAGGCGGAATTGGTAACCGTTCACGGGGCGGGCGGGGACTGGTCCATTTTTCGGCCGTTCGGGGCGATCTGCCGGGAGGACGTGGTCCGAAAACATGGACCTGTCCCCTTCTTCCCCGCCCCGTGAACGGTTACCGGAATTGTTGCTCCGCGCCTCGATTGGGAGAGTTTGCATGTTACTGGGCCCCGTCTTCGGCCGGGAGGCCGTGATTGCCCCGCGCCGGATGCGCACCTATGTCGGCCGGGCGGCCTACGTGGCGGCGCTGTTGCTGCTGATGAGCACCGCCTGGCTGATTCTCACCGGCACGCAATTGGTCCGCGACGTGGGCGACCTGGCCCGCTTCGGCGCCGTGCTGTTCCAGATCCTCGCCCCGCTCCAGGCGGCCGTGGCCGTGTTCTTCGCGGCCCTGCTGGCCGCTAGCGCGGTGGCTCAGGAGAAAGACCGGCGGACGTTGATCCTACTGCTGTTGACGCACCTTTCCAACAGCGAACTGGTGCTGGGAAAACTGTTGGCCAGCCTGCTGAGCGTGCTGGTGATGCTGGCGGCCGCGTTGCCGCTGTTCATGATCGCGGCCCTGCTGGGCGGCGTCTCCTTCGGCCAGATCGCCCGGGCGTTTGCCGTCACGCTGGCCGCGGTGGTGGCCGCGGGCAGCCTGGGCTCGACCTTGGCGCTGTGGCGCGAGAAGACCTTCCAGGCCCTGGCCATGACGGTGCTGGCGCTGGTGCTCTGGCTGACCGTGGGGGAAATCGTGGCCGGCGGCGTGCTGGGCGAGCGGCTGGCCGGCATGTCCTGCGTCGATTGGGCGGCGGCCATCAGCCCCTGGCGCGCCATCTTGCTGGCCACGCATCCGTACCTGGCCGCGCAGCCCGGCCTGGGGCTGCTGGGCACGCCAGTCACGCTGTTTCTGCTGGTGGCCGCGGCCCTGGCGCTGTGCTTCAATGGCCTGGCGATCGCTATGGTGCGGGTGTGGAATCCTTCCCGCGAAGCGCGGCCGCAGGAACAAGAAGAAATCGCCGCGAAGGGTGAGGCGGTCGAGGAAAGCAGTCAAATCGCCGGTGCCACAACCACGCCAGCCGTGGCGCCCGTGGCACCTGGACAGAAGGCTACGGCGCCGTCGCGCGCGGTCTGGGACAATCCGATCCTGTGGCGAGAGATGCGCACCTGGGCCTATGGGCGGAGGATCCTCGTCATTCGACTGGCCTACTTACTGCTCTTCGGCCTGGCGGCCGGCAGCCTGTACACGGCCCTCGCCGGCGGTCCCATGACCAGCACCGGCCCGGCGGCCGCGGCCTTGGTCCCCTTGCTGCTGTTGAGCCTGGTCCTGGTCAACGCCCAAGCGGTGACCGCGATCACCAGCGAACGCGACGTACGGGCCATGGACCTGCTGCTGGTCACCGACCTGACGCCCAAGGAAGTCGTGTTCGGCAAGCTCGGTGGCGTCTTCTACAACACCAAGGAGATGGTCGTGCTGCCGCTGTTACTCTGCGGCTACCTGTGGTGGGCGCGGGCGATCAGCCTGGAGAACATGCTCTATCTCTGGGGCGGCGCGGCCGTGCTCTACCTGTTCGTGGCCGTGCTGGGAATCCACGCCGGCATGAACTATGCCAACTCGCGCAGCGCCATCGCCACCAGCCTGGGGACGGTGTTTTTCCTCTTCGTGGGCGTGGCCACCTGTATGCGCATGATGGCGGCCTTCAGCGGTTCCTTCCAGGCCCAGTTGCAACCGTTCCTGGCCTTCATGATCGGCGGCGGCGTGGGCCTCTATGTGGCCCTGGGCGCGCGGAACCCCTCGACGGCCATCGGCGTGGCCTCGTTCCTTTGCCCCTTCGCCACCTTCTATGCCATTACCAGTTTCGTGCTGGACTACACGCTGGGCGTGTTCCTGGTGACCGCGGCCGCCTACGGTTTCACCACGGCCGCCATGCTGGTGCCGGCCATCTATGAATTCGACGTCGCCACCGGAAGGACGGGGGAAGGATGAGGGATGAGGGATGAAGGATGAGGGATAGACGATGCCTCGTTCAACTCCCCTCGCCCGCCAAGCGGGAGAGGGAAGACCACTAAACCCCCGTTTTGCACATGCAACGCTCAATAACCTTTCTTTCATCTCTCATCCCTCATCCCTCATCCTTTCTTTCCGCCTTCCTCCTTCCGCCCTCCTCGCTTCCCTTGTTGGTCATGGCCTTGCTGCTGGTCTGCTCGGCCTTCTTCTCGACCAGCGAAGCGGCCCTCTTCTACTTGCGGCGCTCGGAGCGGCGCTTGCTGGCGACGGGAAACCGCTCGCAACGAATGGCTGCCGCACTGCTGGCCGATCCGGATCGGCTGTTGACGGCCGTGCTGTTCTGGAACCTGCTGGTCAACCTGGCCTATTTCGCCCTGACCGCCGTCATCGGCATCCAATGGGAGCGCAGCGGCCACGGTGCCGCCACCGGCGTGTTTTCCGTGCTCGCGCTGTTGAGCATCATCGTCTTCGGCGAGATGTTGCCCAAGAGCCTGGCGGTCTTGCAGCCGCGGGCGCTGGCCTCGTGGGTGGCCGTGCCGCTGGCGGCCATGGTGCGGCTGCTGGACCCGCTGCTGCCGGGATTCCGCATGGCGAACTTGTTGTCGCGGCGGCTGCTGTGGCCGCGTTTCCAGGCGGAACCCTACTTGCAGATCCGCGACCTGGAACGGGCGGTCCGCTTGTCCGTGAGCGATGCCGCGCTGGTCGAACAAGAGCAGCGTGTGCTGGAGCGCATCGTGCTGTTGGCGGAAATTCACGTCGATGAGCTGATGCGCCCGCGCACGCAGTTCGTCTCCTATCGACCGCCCGTCTCGCTCGACGATTTGCGGGTGCGGATGCCTGCCAGCGGCTACCTGCTGGTCACCGAACCCGATAGCGACGAGATCGCCGCGGCCGTTTCCCTGCCCGAGCTGTGGAAGATTCCCGAGACCGACTTGGATCGCCAGGCCGAGCCGGTGATCTATGTGCCCTGGTGTACGACGGTGGCCAGTGCCCTGGAAGGGATGCTGGGGCGGCGGCGGCAAGTGACCGCCGTGGTCAACGAGTTGGGCGAGACGATCGGCATTCTCACCTTCGACGACATTCTCGACACCATTTTCAGCGTATAAGCGATTTACATTGAAATCAAGCGAATAT
>CAYYBU010000300.1:0-4857 GCA_964469945.1 uncultured Planctomycetaceae bacterium | reverse complement strand
CCCGTGAAAGCCTCCCAACGCCGCACGATCAAATCGGCGATGGCCAAGAGTTGCTCGCGGGCGGGCCGGCGGGCTCGCTCCGTGTCGGCCTGGTTCAGCAGCGCGGCGTGGGCGGCCAGGGCAATTCTGGCCCCCAGCCGGGCCTGCGGATGCTCGGGCATGAGCCGCGCCAAGTCCGCGCCCGTAGCGGCTGCCTCGTCGAGGTCGCCCGCCTTGAAGTGCAAATAGGCCAGGTCATAGCGGATCCAGCCCAGGTCGTCGTCGCTACGATCGCCAGCCGGTAGTTGCAACGCCAGCGTGTCATACCGCAGGGCCTCGCGGCGGGCCGCCACAATCTGTTGGCGAAGTTGCTCCTTATCGGCGCTGGCCACCGCGCCGGCCGCCAGCAGGTCCGCTTCGCTTTCGGCCAGGGCCATGCGCTGCATGGCGGCCCGGGCGCGATCGCGGGCGTCGGCAAAGCTGGTCGGCTCGGGCAGCTTCTCGGGCACGGCGCCGAGCAAGGGATCGGCCAGCCGCGCCTTGGCCTTGGCCTGGTACTCGCCGGGCCAACGAGCAACCGCGGCGAATGCCCGCCGCGCCGTCTGCAATCGCTGGCTGCGCAGCGGCCCTTGATCCTTGTCCTGCGGGTGAAGTCTGCGGGCATCGTAGAGCGCGGCCTCGCCGGCGAAATACTGGATGGCCAGTGACTCGGCACTCGCCGACTCGTCGTGATGCGGCGCCCGTTGCCAGGCCTCGTAGATGGCCAGCGCTTCGCGATACTTGCCCACCCTGGGCGCCAGCGCACTTTCCAGGGCCAGCCGCGTCGTCTGGCTCTTCAATAACGCCAGCGCCTCGGGCTCGTTGGGCTGGGCCAAAAGCTCCGTGAACAGGGCCAACGCCCGATCGACGTCGCCCAACTCCTGATAGCAGCGGGCCTGTCCCAAGCGGGCATAGAGGCCGGCCAACTCGCCGTTGTGCTTCTCGTACAGACTGCCGTATCGTTTCGCCGCTTCCTGCAGGCCGGCCCTGTTCTCCGCCGTGCCGGGCTCATAGGTCCGGGCGATCTCCAGCACGACCCGCGCCAGGGCCAACCGCGTTTGCAATAAATCACGCCGCACCTGCTCGCGCTGGGCCAACAGCGGACCGTTGTGCGGATCGATGAAGCGGGGAAACTTGCGACTGGCATCGTCGGACTGTTTCTCGGCGGCCAGGAAGACGCTTTGGGCCTGCTGGTACAGGTCGCGGACCGCCGCCATCGCGCGGCGCCGCTGCTGGCCGGCCGTGTCGAGCAGCCGGGCCTGCTCGGCCTGGAGCCGGCCACGCTCCACCAGCACCTCGGCCAATTGGGCCTGGGCGGCCGCGGCCAGCGGGTGCCGCGGATGCGCGGCCAGAAACTGCGCCAAGCGCTCGTGCGCCTGACGGAGCAGGGCCTCTCGATCGGCCGCTCGCCGCGCGGCCCGGGCGCGATCCATCAGCGTCACGCCGGCTTCGTAGTCGATCACTTCCTGAAAACTCGCGTCCGTCAGGCGGCTGCCGCGCATCTGCTCCAGATAGGCCATGGCCTCCTCGAAGTAGCCGCGCTGTCGCAGTCCTTCGACGAATTCGCGCGCCGGCTCCGCGGCACTGGCCGGCCAGGCCAGCAGGGAAAGGCAAGCCAAGGCGACGAATGTCGCAATTTGTCCCCTCTCCCTCCGGGAACTGGCTAGCGTGAGGGCGAAGAGCTGAAAAAGGTTCGCAGCCCTCACCCTAACCCTCTCCCAGAGGGAGAGGGGATCAGAAGAGAATACCGCTGCGGCCATCATGCCTTTTGGCGGGCCGCGCTCTGCTCGACCCACTGGACAACTCTCTCCACAGCGGAGGCTACACTTCATGGCCATCTCAATACGCGGGGCGCTTCTTTCCGCCTTGTGGCGGCGCGGGCTTGGCGCCGATGGCCTGCTGGACCAGGGCGACGAAGTCTCGGAACGCGGGCCGCTGCGCCAGGCTGCTATCGACGTGGCCCGATAGTTGCCAGACGTTGTTCAAGGCGGCCGCGGTTTTCGCATGGACGAAAAACGATTTCCGCAAGGCTTCGGCCACCTCGGCCGCCAGGGCGGCCTGTTGCAGCGTGGGGGCCGATTGCGCGAAGGTGGCGGCGAACTGCTTCGGCTCGATTTTCCCGACCGCGTGGCGTTGCTCTCGGCCCGACGGCGGTTGCGTCGCGCTCCCCTCATACCAGGTGAGTTCCGCACGGGCCACCTCTCCCGAGGCCCCCGGCGCCAAGCGCAGTTCGTACAGGGCCGTCGCTGCCTGGCCATCGTGAAAATCGGCCTGTGGATGTTCGGGCAGCAGACCGGCCAGGGCCGTGGCTTCATGGCCCAACAGGCGATACTCCAGCACCGCCTTGGGATTGAAGCTGACGCGGAGCAGGGCATCGCGGGCGACGACCTGCGACTGGCCGCCGACGATTTCCCGCAGGGCCCAGCGAATCTCGTCGGCATTGGCGGCACGATGCACGGCGCCGTGGCCCGCGGCGGCAAAGCGGAGCAACTGCGGATCGGCCTGTCGCTCGCGGCTCAAATCGATGATGTGCAAGGAAATGCCCTGGCCAGCGGCCTCGGTCAAACGCTGCTCGATGCGTTGGGCCGACTCCGGCGCCATGTCCATCAAGCCGTTGGTCAGCAGCGCCACCCGGACAGTCGAGTGGTTGCCCACCGACGCTTGTTGGGCCACCAGATACGCCTTGCTCAGGCCGGCGGACACCTCGGCCGACCCTTCTGCCGCGAGCGAACGCGCCGCGGCGGCCAACGCATCGGCATCGGCGGGCCCCACGTCCTGGATCAACAGCCGGGCGTCCTCGTTGAAGGCAATCAAGGAGAGCCGGTCGGCCGCATCCATACGCCGCCCGAACTGTTCGAGGGCGCGGCGGACCATGTCCACGCGGCCGCCCCAACGCAGAGCGCCGGAAACATCCACGGCCAGTACGAGGTGGACCGGCGGATGCGGCTGCTCGGCGACCTGCCGCGCCTGCACGCCGACCTGCAGCAAGCACAAGCCCGGAGTGCCAAAAGGCGAGGGGCCGGCGGCCAGCGAAAGTCCTAGGGCTTGCTGCGACGGCGGCGGCGGAAAGGCGTAGTCCATGGCGGCGAGGAATTCTTCCGTCCGCACCAACTCGGGCGGGGGCAGTTCCTTGTCTTCCAGATAACGCCGGGTCAACTCGTAGCTGGCCCCGTCCACGGCCAGCGGCACCACCAGCGACTGCAACCGCGGATCGGCGGCCGGCGCGACAAACGGATGGACGTGATGCTTGAAGAAGAAGGGCGAGTTGGCTGCCGCCCCCAAAGGCCAGTCCATGCCGCGGCGCACGGGACCGACCGCCTTGCGCGGCTCGGGCAAGCCTCCCCAATCCGTGCCGCCCAACGTGCTCCGGCCCCAATGATAGAGCATGTAATCCTGCAAGGGATCGGTGTCGGGGGGTACGGAGAAGTTGTCCCGCGCGGCAAGTTGCTCGGCAGTTTCGCCCCCCTCGCCTTGCGACAAGCGGATCTCCGGCACCGTGATGGACACGGCCGGCTTGGCGGCGGCGGGCTCTTCGCTGGCAAAGGAAGTCGTCAGGTCCGCGGTGACGGCCGGCCGAGAAGCTGGAACCACCACGGGAATGGGCGGTCCTCCGGCCGACTTGGGCTGCACATGGGCCCATTGCGTGGCCACCAAGCCGGCAATCTTGGAACCGAAATAAAGTCCGCAAACGACAAACAACAACGAGGCGGCCACGGCCAATTGGCTCCACAACATCAGGCGGTTGCGGCGCTGCAAACGCCGCTGCCACGGCGCCGACAGGCCCGCGGGGACCGGCACGTCGCGCAGCGCCTCGTCGAGCGACGGGTCGTCGGCCACGGGAAGGCTGCGCAGCCGATCGGTCAGGCGGGCGGGCACGCTTATCTCCCGCAACGCCTCATCGAGCGACGGATCGTCAGCCCAGGGAAGGCTGCGCAGCCGATCCAGCAGTCCGGCCGGCACGCGGACCTCGCGCAAAGCCAGATCGAAATCCTGGTCGTCGGCCAGGGCGATCTGCCGCAGACGTTCCACCAGGCCCGCTGGCAGTGGAACAGCCCGCAACTGTGCGTCGAGGTTGGGATCGGGGGACTGCATGGAAATTTGGAGGAACTATTTGTTGGGTGCGATGGTGGCCAGCAGGCATTCCCGCAGGCGTTTTCGGGCCCGGCTCACGCGCGACAGGACGGTGCCCAGGGGTATTTGCAGCAAGTCGGCGGCCTCCTGATGGGTCAGTTCGGCGACGACGACCAACAGCAAGGTTTCGCGCAAATCTTGGGGCAATTGCTCCAGGGCTTGTTGCATTTCATCGGTAAATTCGTCTCGCAACGGATCTTCGCCCGCAGCGGCGACATCCAGGTTCTGTTCGCCGGGCAGAACCACCGGCGGCCGCGGCTTCCGCCAATGGTCGGCGGCACGGCGGCGGAGGATCGACGCAATCCATGCCCGGGACCCTCCCTCCGGGTGGAACGACGCTCGGCTTTTCCATGCCGAGCGGAACGCCTCTTGCACCAAATCTTCCGCTTCATGGCGGTCGCCCATCATGCGGTAGGCCATGCGGTACAGGGCCGGACCGTGGTCTTCGACCATACGATTGAACTCGGCCAGTGAGAGCGCCAAAATCGTGTCTCCTCTGCTCGACGCGCGCCACCTTCGGCGCCTCTCCGTCCGTCCTGGACGCACCGGCCTACTGACGATTCGTGCCGGTTCGGCCAGACTATTCCCGGTTTTCACCACCCGGGGGGAATGCTCCGGGGGGTGATCCATTTTTCGGCCCCATAGGCACAAAGTAAGGAAGTGCCTCCCCAATGTCTCGTCCCCTCTCCCTCCGGGAGAGGGCTAGGG
>CAYYBU010000299.1:0-4858 GCA_964469945.1 uncultured Planctomycetaceae bacterium | reverse complement strand
GATGCGGAACAGCGGCAGCAAGGCTCGGCCCAGGAGTTTGCTGCCCGCATGAGCCAGCTCACCCTCCGCGAAAAGGACGTACTGGACAGCCTCATTTCCGGCAAGACCCTCAAAGAAATTGCAATCGCTAGCAACGTCACCGTGCAAACCATCTGGCGACATCGCGTCAGTATTCTGGAAAAAATGGGGGTCGAGAACAGCGTGGAGCTAGTCCGCCTCGCGAGTCGCTGGGAAAACGAACGGGGGGTGGCTAATGACCTGGCCAGTCCGCTCCCGACCGTGAAATAATCACGTACCGCGGGTGTGAATCCTAAGCCAGACTTTTAGGACGGGCCCAGGCGTGAGGGAATGGCTACCAGCCGTTATGCCTTCTCCGATGATGGCACTCAGCTTGGGTCGAAAAACACCGCGCGCAGATTCCCACCGAGGTGAAAACTTGCCATGAGATCTCTCTATAAGTTCCTGGCCTCCGAGGACGGTCCCACTGCCGTCGAGTACGCGGTTATGCTGTCGCTCATCGTGATCGTGTGCCTTTCGGCTATTTCCACCATCGGCGCCAACGCCAATAGCAAGTTCCATCAGATCGCCAGCTCGATCCACTAACAACGGCAATTATTCGGCAGTTGCTTTGGCGCAGAGATGCGCGATGGGAATTCTTTGACGCTTGCAACTGGGCTACAGGTTTCAGGCCAGCTCGTCACCCGCGTTCCGCCGGAGCTTCATCGCCAAGAGTCGATCAAAACTGTGGCGAGGGGCGACATGCCTTTCCGCTCGAAGCGGACCGCTTCTCAAGCCGGAACGGGAAAGTGAAGGGGACGTATCGGCCCTCGCCAGCAACGAACAATTCGTTGTCCCGGCTCATCTATATCCTACGCATCCGCGACGGCGGGACAATATGTACCTGCCAAATTCCCGGAAACATTCTTTATTAGATAATCCGACACGTGCCGCAGGGTGGGAAAATCGTCCAGGCGGAGATCGGCCGACGGCGCCACGTGGAAGTAGTCTCCCAGTTCCGCGAAAAGCTGCGCCTTCTTGATGCTGTCGATCCCCAGATCGGCCTCCAGGTCGGCATCGAGTCCCACGATCTCCGGCGGATAACCGGTCTGCTCGACCACGAAGTTCACCAGGAACTTGGCCAACTCCAGCGGATCCAAACGGACCGCTTCCACCGGGCGCTCCGGCAGCGGCGCGGGGACAGCGGCCGGCGGCAGGGGCGGTTGCTCCTCGGGCACGGCGGGTCGCACGTTGGCGATGAGGTAATCCGACACGTGCCGCAAAGTGGGAAAATCGTCCAAGCGGAGGTCGGCCGACGGCGCCACGTGGAAGTAGTCTCCCAGTTCCGCGAAAAGCTGCGCCTTCTTGATGCTGTCGATCCCCAGATCGGCCTCCAGGTCGGCATCGAGTCCCACGATCTCCGGCGGATAACCGGTCTGCTCGACCACGAAGTTCACCAGGAACTTCTCCAACTCGGCCGCGTCCAGCGCCGACGCATCGCCGGGACGATCTGGTAGTCCATCCGCGCCAAAACCTTGGGTGCCACTGCTGGCTTGCCCAGCAGCGTTTTCCCGGGCACGGTGGGACAAGCCGGCAGCCGCCCCACCATCTTGAAGCGGTCGCGCTGCTCGGGTGTCCTCTTCTTTCGCTGCGGTCGTCACAGGGGCGCCGACGTTCCGGCTCAGGTAGTCCGACACGTGCCGTAGCGTGGGAAAGTCATCCAAACGGAGATCGGCCGACGGCGCCACGTGGAAATAGGACCCCAATTCCGCGAACAGTTGCGCCTTCTTGATGCTATCGATCCCCAGGTCGGCCTCCAGGTCGGCATCCATGTTGACGATCTCCGGTGGATAGCCGGTCTGCTCGACCACGAAATTCACCAGAAACTTCTCCAATTCTAGCGGCGGCGGGCAGGCATTCGCCGGTGCCGCTGGGGCGGGCATGGTCTCGGCAGGATCGCTCCGGGCCGTGCGCAGGACGCGAGTTTCCGACAGCGGCGCATGGGCCGCCGCGCCGTTGCCGCCGTGTGCTTCGATCGCTGTGGTGTCGTCGGGCGCGCATCCGGATGGGTTCGCACTGGCGGCCGTGATCGGAACGGGGACCGTCCCATTTTCGGCGTCTCCTGCGGAGACGGCGTCTCCCGCGGAGGCGACAGACGAAAATTGGGACACTCCTTGGCTGGCAGCCCGCTGCCGCATCTTCTCGCGGCGGCGGACAGTGGCATCGAAATGGACGATGGTCGAATGGCCCTTGTTGTTGCCGTTGCCACGGCCGTTGCCGTTGGCCGATGGCACCGGCGCCGACGGGGCCGCGGCTGGCGGTTGTTTGGTCAGCAGGGGAATCTGCGCAGAACTCGTCACGGTTGCACCTCGTTCGATCAGGATGTGATAGGCTACTTCCAATCCACCGCAAGAATTAACGCCGGCCACCAAGCGCTCGCGGGGAGCGTGTGGAGCAAGCGGCAGCGTCGTCGGCACGGCTTGCAACAGCGCGCGGCCCTCGGTTAGAAAGGGGGCCGCTTGCGTCAAGCCGCCGGAAGCCGGCATTTGTTGATTTTCCAGCGCCAGCGATGCCTTCAAGAGCGATGCCATGCCGGCGGCGCCGCCCGCATGGCCGATCTGCCCGACGAGACTTCCCAGCAGCACGCGGTCGGACCGCGGCTCGGCCGCGTAGGCGTCGGCGATGGCGCGGGCTTCTTCCGCATCCAGCGCGGCCTTGCCGGTTCCGGCCGTCTCGACCAGGGCCACGTCGGCCGCCGCCAGACCGGCGTCGGCCAGGGCGCGGCCGATGGCCAGCCGCACCGCATCGCCACGCGCGGGGGCAAAGCCGGCGCCGAGGCCGCGAATGATGCCGCGAACAACATCGCCGTCGCGGCGAGCGTCGGCCAGACGCTTCAAGAGCATCACCCCGCAGCCTTCGGCGGGCAGGCAGCCGTCGGCCGCGGCGTCGAAGGGTGATCGCACCGCGCCGGTCGCGAGCGTGCCGTTGATGGCGGCGGCCTCGTACAGCAGCGGCGTCATGTTCTGCTGCGCGCCGACGCAGACCATCATGTCGCAGCTTCCGGTGCGCAGCAGGTCCACCGAGCAATTCAAGGCGGCCATCGAGGAGGCCGTGCCGGCATCGACCGCGGCGGCTCCGCCCATGAGATCGAAGGTCTTGGTGATCCGCGAGGCCAGCGCGCTGGCGGTAAAGCTGCCCGTTTCGTCCAACAGCGCCGGCATGTGTTTCAGCAGCACCTCGGCATAGGCCGCGCTGCATTGGGCGATGCGATCCTCGGCCACGCCGTGACGCCGCAAGAGTTGGGCCAATCTTTGTTGGAAGTCGGGCAGCCGCAGTCCCATGACAAGCTGGGCGGAAAAATCGCCGCCAAAAACGGTTCCCACCATCACGCCGATGCGGCTGCGATCCGGCGGCCGCGAGGAAAATCCGGCTTGCGCGAACGCCTGATCGACGGCGTCGAGGATCATGAACTGCAACGGACTGGCTTGGGCGATCTGCTTGGGCGGAATGCGGTGCTTGCGCCAGTCGTAGTGGAAATCGGTGATGAAGCCGCCCCGCGACGTGGGCGTCTGAAACGGTCCCGCCGCGCCGGGGCAACAGAACACGTCCGCGTCCCAGCGGTCCGGCGGGACGGTGGTCTTGGGATCGCGGCCGGAGAGCAACAATTGCCAAAAGGCCTCCAGCGTTCGGGCACCGGGAAAAACGGCTCCGCAACCGACGATGGCCACGGCTTCCTCGTCGCTGCCGCCAAGCCGCGGTGCCGCGCCCGCCGCGGCCGCCACATCCGGGGCCACCGCCACCGAGACGCGCTTCGAGTGGTCGCAACCGTTCACGGGGCGGGCGGGGACTGGTCCATTTTTCGGTCCTTGAGCCTGATTCGTAGGGGTAAACTGGTCCGAAAACATGGACCTGTCCCCTTCTTTCCCGCCCTGTGAACGCTTCGAGCGGACGAACTCGTCGACCACCACGTGGACGTTCAAGCCGCCGATGCCGAAGGCATCGACGCCGGCGCGGCGCGGATAGCCGTCCGCCGCCGCGGGCCAGGGCATTGGCGCCGAGGGCACCACCAACGGCAACCGCCCCCAATCCACGTCGGGATTCAGCGGCCGGTCGTCGATGGCCGGCACGATCGTGTGGTTTTGCAGGCAAAGCACGGTTTTGACCACGCCGACCAGCCCGGCGGCCTCGAGCGTGTGACCGACGTTCAACTTGACGCTGCCGATGGGGATCTTCGTTCCCGGCGGCAACTGCCCGGCCAGGGCCACTCCCAGCGCGCTAAGTTCCGTCAGGTCGCCCAGGTGAGTCGAGGTGGCATGGGCTTCGATATACTGCAAGCGGCTCATGGGAACCTGCGGTCCGTAGGCCCGCTGGATGGCGGCGATTTGTCCTTCCTGCCGCGGCGCCCAGAGACTCTTGCCGTGGCCGTCGGACGAGAGGCCGATGCCGGAAATCACAGCGCAGATCCGGTCGCCGTCGGCCACGGCGCGGGCGAGCGTTTTCAGCAGCAGCACGACGTAGCCCTCGCCCACGACCATGCCGTCGGCCCCGGCGGCGAAGGGGTGCGATGCGCCGGCCGTGACCGATTGGGCCTGCGAGAACAGCACCAGCGTGTCGGAGTGGAAGCAGGAGGCCCCGCCCACCAGGGCCATGTCGATGCGTCCCAGTTGCAGGGCGCGGACGCCTTGGGCCAATGCCTGTAACGAGGAGGCGCAGGCCGAGTTGAACGCCATGTACGGGCCGTCGAGCCCCAGCGTGCGGGCAATCAGCGACGCCGCCACGCTGGCGCCCAGATAAGGGCTGCCGTCGGCCGCGCGGCGTGGATGCTCGCGGCGAATGTCCTCGACCAACTCGCGGATCATGG
>CAYYBU010000298.1:0-4866 GCA_964469945.1 uncultured Planctomycetaceae bacterium | reverse complement strand
GGCCGCCAAAGCATCTGCGCTGTTGCCGAAGTTCGGATTCCAGCCGAGCTGGTCCCAGGCCGCCTGGGCCAGGGCCGCAACGTTGGGGCTCAGGACGCGGGTCCGCCAGTGGATGCCCATCAGGCCCGTGCAGCCGTAGGCCAGCGAATCGGCGGCGTCGCGGCGCATGCGGCCAGCCCAAAGTTGCGGCATCGTCAGACCCGGATCATCTTCCAACCAGGGGATCGACCATTTCGGCCGTCCCGTGACGCAGCGGAAACCGGGCTCCACCGGCGAATTGCCCACCGTGCGGCTGATGCAGCTCATGGGCATATTTTTGGGCAATGTGTTGTCGAACAAAGCGGGCGTCTGCGGCGGTCCCAAGACCCAGCCGCAGGTGGCCAACGTAAAGGGCGCCTTCACCTTTTCCATGGCCGCCAGAGCCGCGTGAAAGTCGGCCTGGGTGGCCCGTACTTGGGCCTCGCTGCAGCCGCTCCAGGTCCAATCCTCGGGCGTCCAAAGCCAGTAGTAATCGGCCGGATGCGTTTTGGCGATCCGCTGGAAAATGCCTTCGTAGAGCTCCTGCACGACGGCTGGGGCGGACGGATTCTTGCCCGCGGCCTTCAATCGCTGCTTCACCTGGTCGGGAACAACCAGGGGCGTTTCGGTGCCCACGCACGTCTTCACGCCGACGCGACGGGCGAAAGAGAACGTATCGCGGAGCACGTCGCCCATGCGGTCGAAAAGGCGATTACACTGCTCGGGCGACATCGCGTTCCAAGGGTAAGTGCCGGCCATATAGTCGGCGCCGTAGTCGTCGCGATCGAACAGCGTGCCCGCGCCGAAGACATACTCGCCGGTTTTCATCGGCCGGTAGCCCCAGGCACCGGTCACATTGTCGGTCGTGAAGTGTCGCGCAGGGTAGCTGGCCCTGACCTTGCCGTCGGGGCCGACGTCCGCGGGTCGGCCGATCCAAACCAGCGGCTCCGGTCCCACGCCGCCCTGCGGATAGGTATGCAGCCCGAAGAAGTTCATGCGCATCTTGGGAAGCTGGCCGAGAATCGCCTTGTAATCGTCGCGATTCCACCAGTCGGGTCCCTCGGGAAAATCGTGGAAAGGCTGAGTGCCGCGCAGCGCGAACAGCGGTTTGCCGACCTCATCCAATCGCGGAAGCTCCCACGGCGTCTGCTCGTCGGGCACCACGTCGCCGTGCATGTAAAAACGCACGCCGAGATGTTCGGCCAGACGATAGGCTCCGTAAAGCGTCCCGATCGAGTCGCCGCCGGCAATCAACAAGACCTGGCTGCCGTCGGGGCGCGCGATCGTTTTCAGCACATACTGTTCGGCCGCCAGACCCTCGACGGTCTCCCGCAGCTTTGCGTCAATCAAAAGCTCCCGCACGAGCGTCCGGTCTTTGTTGCCGACCACGATCAGGCCGCGCGGATCGTCCGCGGGCAGCGCGTCGCAAAGCGGCAAGAGCCGGCCGGTGCGCAGGTAAACGTAGCGGCGAACTTCCTTGGCTGCCAGCCTCTCGGCAAACGAGGGCGACTTCGGGCCGACGATCGCGGCACGGCTTTCGGCGGCCATGACCGTGAGAAGTGCAATCAGGACAAGACAACGGTTCGGCATGATCGGTTTTTCCGGTTGGCGGTGTGGTTTTGCAAGGCGGGGCAGCAGTCCCTATTGATAGTTCCCGCCTTGCTCCGTGTCAAGGAGTTGTGGAAACGTCATCCGCGGGGAAGAAGAGGACCGGTCCATGTTTTCGGGCCACGTCCTCTCCGCAAATCGCGCCGAATGGCCGAAAAATGGACCAGTCCCCGCTCGCCCCGTGAACGGTTACGCCCCGGAGCAATCAAGAATCCCGCAAGACCACCGGCAATTCCACGGCAATGCGTGTCCCTTTGCCCGCTGTGCTGCGGATGCTGCATTTGCCGCCCAGCAGGCGCGCCCGTTGCCGGATGCCCTCCAAACCGAAGCGATTCTTGGGCACGGTTTTGGGGTCGAAGCCGACGCCCCAGTCCCGTATCTCGATGCGGAGACCATCGCCCCGCTGCCAAAGGCTGATTCGCACCTTTTGGCTTTGGCCGTGGCGACAGGCGTTGTTCAGGCCCTCTTGAGTGATGCGGTAAATGGCATTTTCCAAGGTGGGCACGAGCCGATCGAAGCTCACGCGGCTGCGATACTCGATTTCGGGCCCCTTGAGGCGGCTTTGTTCGTTTACCAGATGCCCGACCGCAGCCACCACCCCCGACTCGTCCAGAATCGGCGGCCTGACCCCGGCGATCAGCCGGCGGGCTTCGAAGAGGCCCTGTTGGAGCATCGTCACCCCGGCGCCATAGGCATTCGCCGCCAATCCCGGTTGGCTGTCCTTCATGTGCTCGAAGGTCTGAAACTGCATGATCGCCCCGGACAATTGCTGGGCCAGTCCGTCATGGATTTCGTAAGCGATGATCTGCCGCTCGCGATCGCTGGACTGCAGGAGGTGTTTGAGGGTGCGATGCTCGCGGCGTAGCGCCTCCTGGGCTCGCCTTCGCTCCGTGATGTCATGGCACAGCGCGAGAATTCGTCTTCCCTGTTTCGTTTCGATGACGCTGGCATTGATCTCGACGGGAACGACATTGCCGTCTGGGCCGCGATAATCGACCTCCAATTGTCGCACGCTCCCCTGTTGCAGGCATTTCTGGACTTCCCGGGCATTGCGTTCGGCGTCGTGGGGCGCCGTCCATTCCCCCACGGTTCGCCCCATGATCTCCGCAAGACTGCGATAGCCCGTCAGCCGCACGTACTGCTCGTTGGCGTCCACGACGCATCCTGCGTCGTCAAGAATCAAGTAGCCGGTGTCCGTGGTTTCGACCAGATAACGGTATTTTCTCTCGCTTTCGGCGATGGCCTGTTCGGCTCGTTTCCGTTCGGTAATGTCGCTCACCAGCACCGCAATGCGAAAAGGCTCGCCGTTCTCGTCGCGAATCAGGAATGTGCTCTGCAGAGTCGAAATCGGCTCCCCGCGACGCGGCAAGATCGTCTGTTCAGAATGCCAATGTCCTTCCCGCAGCAAGGCTGGAAGCATTTCGCGCTGCCGCCTTTGCAGATATTCCTGGGGGTAGTACGCAGAGACGTTCTTGCCGACGACCTCTTGCGGCGAACTTTCGCCGCACAACCGGCAAAGCGTGTGGTTTGCGTAGGCAATGCGGCCATCCAACTCCGACATCCCCACGCCTTCTCCCGAGGCTTCGGCAAACTTGCGGAAAATGTCGAGTTCTTTATTGGTCTCGGTCAGTTCCCGGGTGCGCTCCTCCACCCGCTGCTCCAGTTCGTCCTTGGCTCTTTTCAGCGCCTCCTGGGCGCGTTTGCGTTCGGTGATGTCGATGTTCACCCCAAGAATGCCATAAAGTTCACCACTCGCCAGGATAGGGACGATCACGTTGTGGTATAATCGCTCCTCGCCTCCCAGGGAAAGGGTGACTTCGTCTTCGACTTTCTCGCCGGCGAAGGCGCGGCGATTGTTCTCCAGCCAGATGGCAAGGTCGTGCTCGTTGGGACAAACGTCTTCGGGCCGTTTGCCGACCACATCGGCCTGCTGTTGTGCTTTGCACACCGCATTCTGCAGCATGTACCGCCCGTCGAGGCCGATGGCGAAGAAGTTGAACGGCAAGCAGTCGATGGCCGCCTGGAGGATGACTCGCTGCTTGGCGAGTTCCTGTCGGGCTTCCTGGGTTTCCAGCGCCGCCAGCCGCTGGCGCATTTCCGCCAATTCCTCGAGCAACTGTTGCCGGGTCTTATCCTGGTCCGTCATCGTAGCGGCCCCCCTGGCGCCTTTTTCATACTCCCGCGCCACATGTCAGTGCAGTGCAATAATTGTACAGTCCAAAGCAACGCTCCATAAGGATCGGCGGAAAAATAACATCCGCAAATCGTAGGTCAGGCTGTGCCTGACACCCCAGACTGTCAGGCACAGCCTGACCTACGGAGGACCGGACCTTCCGCCCAAGTCCGGAAGTTATTATTCGGCCGATTTTTGACATGCCGTTCGGTGTCACTATAATAGCGGACTGATGAGCCCACTGCCGGCTGGGCCAGTACCGCTCCAAGCCGCCGAGGGCATCAAGCCGGCGGTAAACCACGAAATTGGGATTTCTGATGCTGAAGAAGAATAAGCCTTGGCCGTTTGTCGTATTCTTGGGTATGGCCTGCGCCGGTGTGGCGGCGGGCGCGGATAAGGGGGAGAAGCAGAGGGCCGGGTATGCACGTGCCGGGGACTCCCTGCCTGATACTTGGGTGGCGACGGATGCCCTGGGCCGCACGCTTCCCACGGCGAAGGAGGCCGGCCCGCGGCGTCCCGGCCGTTGCGTGGGAATCTTCTACTTTCTCACCCATGCCCCGGACGGCCACGTGCCAAACAACATCACCAAGATATTGGCCCAGGATCCAAGCATCCTGAGCAAGCCCAACTCACCGCTGTGGGGCTCCGGCGGCCCTTACTATTGGGGCGAGCCGCTTTACGGCTACTACCACTCGATCGACCCCTGGGTGCTCCGCCGCCACGCCACCCTGCTGGCCGACGCCGGGATCGACACCGTGATTTTCGACACGACCAACCGGGTCACCTATCGCGACGTTTACATGAAGCTCTGCGAGGTCTGGACGCAGGTTCGCAAGGAGGGGGGGCACACGCCACAGATCTGCTTCATGGTCAACACGCAGGCCGGCGAAACGGCGCAAGAGCTTTATGCCGACCTCTACAAGCCCGGACTGTACGAAGACCTGTGGTTCCGTTGGCAGGGCAAGCCTTTGATGATCTGCGATCCCCAAGAGGCCAGTCCCGAACTCAAGGCGTTCTTCACGCTGCGCAAGGCCCATTGGCCGTTCACGCTGGTCAACACCCACAAC
>CAYYBU010000297.1:0-4873 GCA_964469945.1 uncultured Planctomycetaceae bacterium | reverse complement strand
CGTCGAACTTGAAAGCCGCGCCCACTGGCCGAAAAATGGACCAGTCCCCGCCCACTCCGTGAACGGTTACTGACCATCGAGGCGTCTGATGCAATTAGCACCTTGGGATTGGGCCGTCATCGCCGCCTATGCGATCGTTATCGTCACGATCGGCTTGCGGGCTGGCCGCAAGCAGCACACCAGCGAGGGCTACTTCCTGGCCGGGCGGCGGCTGCGCTGGCCTTTCATCGGCGCCTCGATCTACGCGGCGAACATCTCCGCGGAGCACTTCGTGGGGCTGGCCGGGTGCGGCTACATCACCGGGCTGGCCTTCGGCTGCTACGAGTGGATCGCCGTCTTCTGCCTGATTCCGCTGATCGTGCTCTTTCTGCCCTTCTACATCAAGAACCGCATCTACACCGTGCCGGAGTTTCTGGAACGGCGCTTCGGCCCCAGCGTGCGGCTGGCCTTCTCGGCCTTCATGGTGCTCCTTTGCGTGCTGGCGAAGATTTCCATCTCGCTGTGGGCGGCGTCCCTGGTCTTCCACGAAGTCCTGGGCTGGAACCAGATGGCCGTGATGTGGGGCGCGGGGTTGCTTACCGCACTCTACACCATGAAAGGCGGCCTCAGTGCCGTGGTGTTCACCGACGCCATCCAGACCGCGGTCTTGATCCTGGCCGCGGTGATTATGACCGCTATTGGGCTGTACCGCGTCGGTGGCTATGAGGTGTTGCGCTCGAAGCTCGATCCCGCGATGTTCTCGATGATCAAACCGGCCACCGACCCGGATCTGCCGTGGCCGGGGGTTTTTATAGGGGTGTTCTTGCTCGGCACCTTCTATTTCTCGATGGACCAGGTGCTCGTGCAGCGGGTCTTTGCCGCCAAGAACCTCAACGAAGGGCGGCTCGGTGCGACCTTCTGCGCCTTCTTGAAGACGCTGAACCCGATCATTCTGGTCGGCCCGGGTTTGATTGCCGCCGCGCTCTATCCGGGGCTATCCAAGGGCGACCTGGCCTATCCGACGATGCTCAAGAACCTGATGCCCACGGGACTCTTGGGCCTGACCATCGCGGGAATTTCGGCCGCCCTGATGGGACACTTGAGCGCGACCTACAACTCCGTGGCAACCCTCATTACCCGCGATTTCTACCTCAAGCTCTACCCGGAGGCCAATCAAGACCGCCAGATCCTCGTCGGACGGATCGCCGTGCTGTGCGTCTTCATCTTGGGGGCGGTTTGGGCCCCGCTGATCGGACAGAGCAAGTCGATGTTCATTTACCTGCAAAACGTGCAAGCGTACTTGATGATCCCGTTTGCAGGCATTTTTCTATTTGCCATCTTCTGGAAACGCACCAACACGCCCGCTGTGCTGTCCTGCATGGCGGCGACGCTCGTCCTGTGTCCGCTCATGATGCTCAACAACCAGAAGCACTTTCTGCCGCTGATGAACCATCCCCTGCTGAAACCCTGGCTCCACGGCGCCCTGCTCGTTGCCGCGATATGTATGTTGGTGTTGGTGACCGTGTCGCTCTTGACGGCGGCCCCGTCGCCGGCCCACTTGAAGAATACGACCGTCTCCAGCCTGTGGGGCAAAGAGGCCGAAGGGGCAGCGGCGGACCCGATGATGGTGGCGGAACCCTGCTGGTACAAGGCCTATCCCCTGTGGCTCGGCGTCGTCTCGACCGGGACGGCCATTGCCTGGTATATTATGCGATGAAGGAGAACACACGAATGAGAATGGCAAACCCGAAAGCGTACCCACATTTGCTGCTAACGGTCGGCAAATCAAGAACTGTACTCATCACGCTCCGTCGTGATGCCGTTTCATCACGACGGAGCGTGATGAGTACGTTGGATCCATCGATCCTGGCGTGTCCGCTTGTGGTCCTGTTGATCTTCCTGGGGATGGCGGGGGTTGCGAGGGCTTCCGATGCAACGGCGGAGATCAATTTGGCGTCGGACACCGCCTGGACCGCCAGTCCCGACGGCCGCGAATTTCGCCCGATCGTGGTTCCCGGCGGGGGCTGGAACTCCGACAAGCAGCCGTCGCCGCGGATGCGCCCCTTGACGCGACATGAAGAACCCAACGAGGCGAAGCTGCAACTCGATCGGCGCGGCGGCGCACCGATCAAGCCGGCCCTGACGCTGTACAACCAGCAGCAGCCGGATCGCCCCGTTATCGTGCTGGATAACGTGATGTATCGCCGGGACGTGAATATTCCGGCCGCGTGGGCCGGACGCGTGATCCAGCTTGAGTTCGGCGCGGTCAACTTCGGCGCGGAGATATTCTTCGACGGCAAAAAGGTAGGCGAACACGCGGGGCCATTGATGCCCTTCGTCGTCGATTTGACCGCCGTGGCGACAGCGGGCCGGACGCATCGCTTGGAGGTCAAGGCCTATCACAGCCGCCACTACAACGTTGACGGTCTGTGCATGGTGCCGATGCAGTTCGATTACGAGTATTGGCGCGCGATGCACGATCCCGGTTGGACATCGAAGACCGCCTACGGAATCGCCAAATATGTCCGGCTCGTGAGCCGGCCGCCTCAATATGTCCGCGATGTGTCCGTGCGGACTTCCGTGAAGCGCGACACGTTGTCGTTTGACGTGACGGTGGCGAACGCCGGCGACCGGCCGGTGGAGTTGCAACTGCAGGCGGCGTTGTCGTCGTGGAACACGTTGCCCTGGAAATATCCCCCCATTCCGCCGCGCAGCGTGACGGTTCCGGCACACGGCGAAACGAAGGTCGTCGTCGACGGGATCCGCTGGGGACTCGGGCCGAAAAGCTTCTGGTGGCCAAACGTTCCTTTCCGCGAAGACTACCGGGCGCAACTGCACGTGCTGCACCTGGGCTTGAACGAGGACGGCAAGACGGTCGCGGAGAAGAACCAACGCTTCGGTTTTGTCGAACACGCCGAAGGGCCGTATTACTACACCGTCAACGGCGTGCGCGTGAACGGCTTCAGCGACGCGACCGCCGAGCCGCAGCTCAGCGAGTTCGACGCCTACGCGCAGTTGCCGGCGTACCAGACCGCGCCGGCCTGCCGGGAAACCTGGAAACGCTTCATGCGGCTGGGCATCAACAGCAACCGCGTTCACCAATCGACGCCCACGGACTTGATGTTGGACACCGCGGACGAAACCGGCTTCATGCTCATTCCGGAGACCGCCATTCGCGGCTGCCATCATCAGGGCTGGAACCTGGAAAACTTTTCCCGCGCCGAACGTGAGATGATCGCCCACGCCCGCAACCATCCCTCCGTGGCACGCTATAGCCTGATGAACGAGATGCCTTACGACAAGACCGCCTGGAGCACGTTGATCGACGCCGCGGCGGATGCCGACCCGACCCGTCCGCTGACCATCGAAGACAGTTGTGTCGGCCGCGATTTCCCGCTAGCAAAGAACCGCTTCCAGGGCACGCGCGGTCACGCCTTTGCGATGGCACATTACGTGGGTTATCCCAAACCCTGCCGCTCGATCTTCGGCCTCGGGGAAGTGGATTGGGGTTGCGGCCTGATGCCGGTCTATGCCGTCCATGTCCGCGACTACCGCCTCAACGACGTTGCCTATTTCGCTCCCTGGAGCTGGCTGAACTACTGGCCCAATCTTCTCGAAGGCGGTTGCTTTGCGCGGCACGGATTCAAACAAAGCGCCGATCGCGACCGCCAGGACGGAACGGACGGCTGGAACTCGCCGATCATCGCGTTCGTCCAACGCAGCCAGCATCCCTATCTCGTTCAGGACATCGACCTCCTGAAAGAGAATTTCGCCGCCCCCAAACAACGCGGACAGGGCAAGATCGAATGGCCCTACCAACTGCCGACGATCCTCGCCGGCAGCCGGGTCGAACGCCGCATCGAAGTCTTCAACGGCGGGCTCTTTGGAAACAAGTTGACGCTCGCCTGGAAAGCGCACTGGGACCAGCCTGACGGCCCCGAGGCGGTCAAGGGCGGCGAAATCCCCTGTGCGATCGAGCCTGGCTTCCACGCGACCGAAACGATCGCCTTCACCGCTGCGAAGATCGAGCAGCCTTCGCGAAAGCTCTACTTGGTTATGGAATCTGTCATGGACGGCAGAATTCTATTCCACAGCGAGGAAACCTGTCTGAACGTGATCGCCGGCAAGGCGGAGCCCGCCGCCAAAGTGGCCGGATTCTTACCCTTGCTAGCCGGCCGCGCCAAGCGGTAAGATGCCGTCCGCAACAACCTCCCGCCGACACCTCGCGCCGTTGCCGCCCGCCGGCAGTGGCACGTAGGTTGGACGGCAGCGCCGCTCTTTGACAATCGACTGTTGAAAGAAACTCCGGAAACGCTTTGCCCGGTAGATTCTGGGCCGGATCGCACTTCAGACAGCAAGAAGGGGGGGCGAGCCGAGGGCCCCCAACACGGAGAAATCGACCTTTGTTGAGCAACACGACAGTACTCTGGGTCGAGCTCCTCGCCGCTCAACCTGTCTTCATCCGAGTTCCAGCCGTGTTCATCCGTGGCCAAATTCCCAAGATACTCAATTTGTTTTCCGCGCCGCATCGAGCACCTCGATCCGCACGCGCTCGATGCGGCGGCGGGTGGCCTCCAGCACCGTGATGCGGACGTTCCGCCACAACAGCTCTTCGCCCACCACGGGAATGTGGCCCAACTCGCTAAAGACGAAACCGCCGATGGTGTCGAAATCGGCGTCCTCGGGCAGTTCCAGGCCCAGTTGCTCATTGATCTCGTCGATGTGGACGCGGCCCAGCGATTCGCACACCCCTTCGCCCAGCGGGCGGATCGGCTTGAGCTCCTCGTCGTCGTATTCGTCGACGATCTCGCCCACGATCTCTTCCAGCACGTCCTCCATGGTCACCACGCCGGAGACGCCGCCGTATTCATCGAGCACCACGGCCATGTGGTGC
>CAYYBU010000296.1:0-4876 GCA_964469945.1 uncultured Planctomycetaceae bacterium | reverse complement strand
GGCGGCGAGTGCCGCGGCAACCAGGTGCTCGACAACGTTTTCTGCGCCTGTCCGCGGCGAATCTACCTCGGTCGCACGGAGGGCAATCGGTGCGACGGCAACCTGTTCGACGCCGGCGACAAGGACGCCCTGTTCGACGTTCAAGACCCCGCGCCGAAAACCAAGCCGCGTCTGGCCGCGTGGCAGGCCAGCTTCGGCCAGGACCGCCGCTCGCTGGCCGTGCCGATGGAAGCCACCCTTAGCGCCGCGGACGGCCAGCTTCGCTACTCGTGCGGCAAGGTTGGTGCGATCTGTGTGCCGGTCGCGCGCTTGGGAGAGACCGCGCCGGCCGTGGGGCCGGGGCCGTTTGACGCCGAGCAATGGAAGTTGCTCGGCGAGGGAAAGTCGATTTTGATACACTAACCTTGATGATGAGGTCAACCATGACGCCGTACAGAACCGCTACACGATATTTGCTTCTAGGTGCGATCTTCCTGGCCGGCGGGGTACGCCCCGTGGTGGCCGAGGTGAAACTGCCTGGCCTGTTTGCCGACCACATGATCCTGCAACGCGATGTCGCGGCGCCCCTGTGGGGAACGGCCGCGCCGGGGCAGCGCGTAACCGTCACCTTGGCCGGCGAGGGCCCCAAAACCACCGTCGCCGACCGCGCGGGAAAATGGTCCGTGCGGCTCGACGCCAAACCGGCCGGCGGTCCTTGGACGCTGACGGTGCAGGCCGACGGGGATGCCAAACCGATCGAGCTGCACGATGTCTTTCGCGGCGAGGTGTGGCTCTGTTCGGGCCAATCCAATATGGAAATGGCCGTCGCGGATACGATCCATGCGGCCCAAGAAATCGCCGGCGACGACTTTCCCAAGATCCGTATCGCCCGCGTCGGACAAAAGTTCGCCGACACGCCGCAGGACGCCTGCGAGGTCAACTGGCGGACCTGCCAACGGCAGAACATTTCCGGCTGCTCGGCGGTGGCATATTTTTTCGCCCGCGACATTCACCGCGCGCTGGGCGTGCCCATTGCCATGATCGATGCCTCCTGGGGCGGCACGCCGATCCAGACTTGGGTCCGCCTGAAGACGCAGCAGGACATCCCGGAATTGAAGACCCTGGTGGAGCAGTTTGCCGGCAGTATGGTTTCTCCACACCAGCGTCCGGCAGTCTGTTACAACGGCATGATTGCCCCCTTGCAGCCCTACGCGATCCGCGGCGTTCTCTGGTATCAGGGCGAAACCAACGGCAATGTGCCGGGGGCCGAGAGCTACGGCCTTTTCCTCAAAACGCTGATTACCAGTTGGCGGACGGAATGGGCCGAGGGGGATTTCGCCTTCCTCTATGTTCAACTGCCCAGTTTCGGCAAGCCGGCCGAGGCCCGCTACTGGCCACTGTTGCGGGAGGCGGCTTTGCAGAACCTGGCCCTGCCCAACACGGGCATGGCCGTGACCCGTGATATTGGCGACCCGTTTGATGTTCATCCCAAGAACAAACGCGACGTGGGAAAGCGGCTGGCGCGCTGGGCCTTGGCCACGACCTATGGGAAGAAGCTGGTTCCTTCGGGCCCGCTCTACCAGGCGATGCGCGCCGAGAAGGGCCGCATCGTGATCCGCTTCACCCATGTCGGCGACGGGCTACTTGCCCAGGGTGGCGAGCCACTCCAGGGATTCGTCGTTGCCGGCGCGGACAAGCGTTTCGTGCCCGCCGAGGCCCGCATGGAAGGCACAAGCGTCGTGGTCTCCAGTCCGCGGGTCGCGTCGCCGGTGGCGGTTCGTTATGCATGGTCGGCCAGTGCCGACGGCAATTTGTACAATCGCGAGCGGCTGCCCGCCTCGCCCTTCCGCACCGATGACTGGACGCCCTGAGATCGTAGGTTTTTCCGCGGATTCTGGTGCAACTTCCCATGTATCCCGCACACTCCGTGGGTGGAAAAACGGCGCACGGGGGACTGTCCCGATTTTTGTGGCACGAGGCCGCAAAAATGGGACTGTCCCCTTCGACCGCGCGGTTGACACACGGAGCGTGCCGGATACTATCCCCTGGGGCCGCCCCCGTTTGACTGGACTCTCGATCCCGCTAAAATGCAGCAGATGTTTGCCTCCACCTCCACGGGATAGACAACATGACGCAACTGGGCAACGGCCACCAGCCTTCCGACAGCGTGCCTTCCATCGCGGTGCGCGACGACGACCCCCGCGAAACCTCGGAATGGCTCGAATCGCTCGACTACGTATGCCATGCCGAAGGCCGCCAGCGGGCAGAGTTCCTCTTGGAGAAACTCAAGGAGCGGGCCTTTCGCCACGGCGTGCCCTCGATCTCCGCGGCCACCACGCCGTACGTCAACACCATCCCCGCCGACAGCCAGCCCGACTACCCGGGCGACCGCGAGATCGAGCGAAAAATCAAGAGCATCATCCGCTGGAACGCCATGGCGATGGTGGTGCGGGCGAACAAGGAGAGTGCGGGGATCGGCGGCCATATTTCCACCTTCGCCTCGGCCGCGACCCTCTATGAGGTGGCCTTCAACCACTTCTTTCACGGCAAGCAGGGAAGGCATCCGCCGGACCAGGTCTTTTTTCAGGGGCACGCCGCCCCGGGGATCTACGCCCGGGCGTTTCTGCTGGGCCGGCTCGACGAGCAGCACCTGCGGAATTTCCGCCGCGAGTTGGCCCCCGGCGGCGGACTTTCGTCGTATCCGCATCCCTGGCTCATGCCCGACTTCTGGGAATTCCCCACCGTCTCGATGGGCCTGGGACCGCTGATGGCCATCTACCAGGCGCGCTTCAACCATTACATGGTCGATCGCGGCATCAAGCCCGACGCCCAGGCGTCGCGGGTGTGGGCGTTTCTCGGCGACGGCGAATGCGACGAGCCGGAAACGTTGGGCGCCATCACGTTGGCCGGCCGCGAGCGATTGGACAACCTGATCTTCGTGATCAATTGCAACCTGCAGCGGCTGGACGGCCCCGTGCGCGGCAACGGCAAAATCGTGCAGGAGTTGGAAGGCGCCTTCCGCGGCGCCGGCTGGAACGTCATCAAGGTGCTGTGGGGTTCCAACTGGGACCCCCTGCTGGCGCGCGACAGCGAGGGGCTGCTGGTCCGCCGCATGAACGAGGTCGTCGACGGCGAGTCGCAGAAACACATGGTCATGCCGGGCTCCTATATCCGCGAGCATTTCTTCGGCGTCGATCCGCGGCTGAAGGCCCTGGTCGCGGACCTCACCGACGACCAGATCCGCAAGCTGCGCCGCGGCGGCCACGATCCGGCCAAGGTCTATGCGGCCTACCAGGCCGCCGTCGAGCATGAAGGCTCGCCCACCGTGATTCTGGCCCAGACCATCAAGGGCTACGGCCTGGGCGAGGCGGGCGAGGGACGCAACATCACCCATCAACAGAAGAAGCTCAACGAGGCCGAACTGGTCGAATTCCGCACCCGCTTCGAGATTCCCATTTCCGACCAGCAGGCCGCCCACGCCGAGTTCTACAAGCCGCCGCAGGACAGCCCGGAAATGCAGTATCTCATGCAGCGGCGCAATGCGCTGGGCGGTTTCGTGCCGGGCCGCCGTGCGCCGACGATGAAACTGAAACCGCCCAAGTGGGAGGATTTCGCCGAGTTCTTCGCCGGCAGCGACGGCCGCGAGGTCTCCAGCACCATGGCCTTCGTGCGGCTGCTGGTGCGGCTGATGCGCGACAAGAACGTCGGCCGCTACATCGTCCCCATCGTCCCCGACGAGGCCCGCACCTTCGGCATGGAGGCCCTCTTCCGCCAGTTCGGCATCTACTCGCACGTCGGCCAGTTGTACGAGCCGGTCGATTCCGACAACGTGCTCTACTATCGCGAGGCCCGCGACGGACAGATCCTCGAAGAGGGCATCAACGAGGCCGGCGCGATGTCGTCGCTGATCGCCGCCGGCACGTCGTATTCCAGCCACGGCATGAGCATGATCCCGTTCTTCATTTATTACTCGATGTTCGGCTTCCAGCGCATCGGCGACCTGATCTGGGCCTCCGGCGACATGCGCTGCCGCGGCTTCCTCTTGGGCGGCACGGCCGGCCGCACCACCCTGGCCGGCGAGGGCCTCCAGCACCAGGACGGCAACAGCCACTTGTACGCCCTGGCTTATCCCAGCCTGCAAGCCTACGATCCGGCCTATGCCTACGAGCTCTCGGTCATCATCCTCGACGGCATCCGCCGCATGTTCTACGAGGAGGAGGACATCTTCTATTACCTCACGTTGATGAACGAGAACTATGAGATGCCGATTCTGCCCATCGGCTCGACCGAGGGCATTTGCCGCGGCCTCTATCGGCTCTCCGTTCGCGATCTGGGGGCGAAGACTCCGCACGTCCGCCTCTTGGGCAGCGGCGCTATTCTCCGCGAGACGCTGCGCGCTCAGGAGATGCTCGAAGCGAAATTCGGCGTTTCCAGCACGGTCTACAGCGCCACCAGCTACAAGGCCCTCTACGAGGACGGCCGCTCGTGTCAGCGTTGGAACCGCCTGCATCCGCAGGAGAAGCCGCGGCAGGCTTACGTCCAGCAGGTGTTGGGCGATGCGTCGGGGCCCGTGGTGGCGGCCTTGGATTACGTCTCCGCGGTGGCGCTATCGATCGCCCCCTGGGCCGGCCAGGACTTCACGGTCTTAGGCACCGACGGTTTCGGCCGC
The DNA here is from genome assembly GCA_964469945.1 of uncultured Planctomycetaceae bacterium. Lineage (GTDB taxonomy): Bacteria > Planctomycetota > Planctomycetia > Pirellulales > Thermoguttaceae > CAYYBU01. Next base: position 228 of record CAYYBU010000296.1, on the reverse strand, counting down.
AGCGAGGCCCGCCAGGAGTTGCGGCGCTTTTTCGAGGTCGATGCCGAGAACATCGTCCTGGCGGCCCTCGGGCAATTGGCGGCGAAGAACCAGTTCCCCAAGGCGAAGCTGGCCGCGGCCATCAAGACGTTGGGGCTCGATGCGGAGAAGCCGGATCAGTGGCGGATGTGACGCGACCGACGGGAAATGGCTTGCCGCTGTAGGGAAACGCCCTCCGTGGCGTTCCGT
>CAYYBU010000295.1:0-4877 GCA_964469945.1 uncultured Planctomycetaceae bacterium | reverse complement strand
GGTTGCCGACGCGCCGGCCCAGCTCGCGCCGGCCGCCACCGGCCGCTTGTCGCCCGGCAATTTCCATTACCGAGCCGTGCGAGTCCCCGTGGACGGCGATGAAGACGAATCCACCGCTTTGACTTCCAGCCGCAGTTTGTCCGAATTCGACGCCGAGAGACTGCCGGCGTAGCCGACCTCGGTGAACTGGACGCGGACCACGCCGTCTCTGCACTTGAAAACCCAGTCCTCCAAGGTCGTCTTGCTGCTGCGAGAAGAGGGACTGCCGAACTTCTGCAGGATCTCGGCGGCCGTGTAAATGCGATTGTGCTTGACCTTGACGGCGCCGTGGCCGGAGTTGGAAGCCGAGCCAAAACTGGAACTGGAAGCCGCGCCGTAGGCGGAATTGGGGCGCGAGCCGTAGGCGGAATTGGGACGCGAGCTCGGGCCGGAACTTTGGCCCGCGGCGTTCTTGCCGGCGGAAGCCGTGCTGACGCCCGCGTGCGGACGCTGGGCCTGGACGATGCCCTTGAGGAAGAACGACTTGATGTCGTCCACGCCGCGCAACTGTTCATTCTTCAATTTGTCGGCCAGCTTGTTGGCGCCGCCTGTTTTGCCCAGCGTCAGCAGCGGCGCATCGCTGGCCGGCGCGGCCTCCGCCGGCAGCGGCGAAACACTCGCCGCCGAACCACCGGTTGGCGCAGCATCCGCGGCCGGCGCGGCAATCGCGGTTAGGTCTTCCGGCGTGCTTTTCGGCGCCGCTTCAAGCTGATAGGAGATGTTATCCAGACAGATCCGGCAGCCCGGGTTGGCGCGCAGGGGAAAGGTGATGCTGCCGCCCGGTTTGAGGATGTCGGACCTGCTGCGCGGCGGCGGCTGATTGCTGGCCGTCACCATGCCCGCGACCACCAACACGCTTTCCTTGGTGACCGACATGACCTCGGCCTGCGACAACTTGGCCTGGAACTTGCTGGTGAAGAATTGGACGCCGTCGAGATCGGGACGGGCCGCCGTCAGGTAATGTCCCTGGGGGCAGGGGACGACATCCTGGACCTTGAGCCGGACGGCCAGCGGCTTTCCTTTGTATTGTTGATTGAACTTTTCCATGGCCTCGGCCGCGACGACGGCTTTTTTCGCGGTCGTCATGTCGCGGTCGCGGCTGATGATGTCCAGCCGCGTCAAGAGGGCGTCGATGGCTTTTTTCGGCACGGCGGCGGCGTTCTTCTCCGCGGCGCCGCCCACCTGGGCGCTGCCCGCCGCCACGACGAAAACAGCGATCGCGGTTATCCCACGGCGAACGATGGTTGCCATAACGCACCTTCCTTTTTGCTCGCGTTTTTCGCGGATGTTCCGAGCCGCGGTACTACTCTTATGGTAGCAAAGCGGCTCGCGCCCTTCCAGACCTACAAAAATTCACAAACTCGGCGCGTGCCGGAGGCAATTTCAGGGACTGTACGGTCTTCTGTGTCAATCGTGCGACCAAAGGGGACAGTCCCCAATTTCAGTCCGCCGGTTTGTTCCGCCATTTGCGCGTTTTGTGGCCCACCTGCGTGGCGATGAGCATTGCCAGGAAAAAGGGCATCGTCAGCAGGGCCCTGGCTTTCACGCGCCAATGCAAGGCCCTCGCCAGCTTCAACAGCACGTGCGCCACCTGCCTGGGAGAGTGAAACTCGCGATCGATCCGTTTGCGCAGATCCGCGATGTGCTCGGCCGAGAGGGCGTCGCTATAGACGTAACCGTCGGCGCCGATGTGATAGTCCGGCGTCTGCTCGACCAGGTCATGGAGGCCCGAATACGGCTCGTTGCGCAAGCGGGAGACGTGAATCAGGTCCACGCCGAGCGAGCGGGCGAACCGTGCGGTGGAGAGCATCTGCGCCTCGGTTTCGCCCATGTTGCCCACGATGAAATAGGCATTGAGGATCATCTTCGACTTGCGGAGCACTTCGAAGCGCTGGCGGACCTGTGCGATCGTGAAGCCCTTGCCCATCGACTTGAGCGTGGCATCTTGCGTCGACTCGACGCCGACCAGCAAGGCGAGGAACCCGGCCTGCTCCATCTTGGCGAGCACGTCGGGACGATTGGCGATCTCCAGCCGGGCATTGACGATGTAGTGTTTGCGGATCTTGCGGGCGATCAACAACTCGCAGATCTCCAGCACGCGGTCCGGCTGATAGGTGAACACGTCGTCGACGAACAGCACCAGGTCGGCGTCGATCTGCTGGAGCTCGTGGACGATCGACGCCGGCGACCGCGGCGCCCAGCACCGCTTCACTCCCCAGGGATTGATCGAGAAGTTGCAGAATTTGCACGTGAAGGGGCACCCCCGCGAGCCGACGACCTGGTCGATCTTGATCCCCGTACTCACCCCGTTGCTCGTCAGGTAATACGGATGGCGGCGCAGGTCGCGGGCCGGCATCAGATCGTCGTCCAAGGGGACGTTGGCCCGCGGCCGAGTGAAGACCACCTCACCGTCGTGGCCGCGATGGGCCAGACCGGCGATCTCCCCCCAAGGGCGTCCGGCGGCGATTTCGGCCATGGCCTGCTCGCCGTCGCCGCAGACGACGGCGTCCACGTGGGGACACGCGTCGAGCCAGTAGCGCGGATTCTCCGTGGCCGTCCGCCCACCCAGAATGGTCAACACCCCTGGCGGCAAGGCGTTGATGTCGTCGCGGATCAGGTCGAGTTCTTCCGGCCAGTTGATGGAATAACAGACCATGTCGGTGTCCGGGCGGAGGAATGCCTGCGTGCTGGGGGTGCGTTCATGGCGGAAGTTGACCAACTCGATCCGCTCTACATAGGGGCGGAGCGCAGCGGCGACCAATTCCAACCCCAAAGGCGGGAAGGATGTCTTGGAACTGCGCGTCCACTGATAAGGAAAGACGCATAGGACGTGACGAAACATGGCCGCTTGGCTCCAGATTCCAGTCCGACCATGCGGCGGAGGATTTCACACAAGACAACAATCGATTGTATGCCATCTTGACCGCTCGGGCTAGGCGATTAGGTATCCGGCACACGCCGAGCTTGTGAATTCTTGTAGGGTGGGTCTAGCAAACCGCGAGGCTGGTGGGGCTGCGGACGCGGCGTTCTGGTTGGCAGGCCCGTGACGCGACAATCGGCGGAGTGTCCGGTTTGCGACGCCCCACCAGAATTCACGCGACCTTGACCCACCCTACAGTTTGTGGCCCGCCGCCCAAGGGTGAAAAATTCACAAGCTCTCCGCGGGTCCTTGGCCGGCGGCACACGAGGTGTGCCGGATACATGAGACGCGCCCTTGCATTTCCCCGCATTCGGGGTATGCTGCCGGTATCGTCGTACCCCGGTGAAGAGGAACCCATGCAGCGCAGTACCGAGTTCGGCGAGCCCATCGACGACGATGTGGTTCCGCAGGCAGACCGCGGCAAAATGTTGCCGTCGCCGAAGCTCGTCGGCGCCGCACAACTGTTCGCCGGCGTCGTCCTGCCCGCGATCTGCTTTGCGATCGGCTTTCCCGATCGACCAGATTGGCAATCGGGCAAGGCAAGTGCCTACGCGCAGCTTCTGCTATCACACAAGCCGTCGGCGTCGCTTTATCCCTTTCTGCTGTATTGCATGATCTGTATGCTCCTGCTGTTCGCTCGACCGGCGCGGTTCCGCGCGAATGTCTGGGTGCGATGGGGGATTTTCAGCGGCGTGCTGGTGGCGGCGGAATTTTGGCTCGTCTTTCAGGCCGCCATGGACGGTCCCGGCATTGTCTGGCAGGTAATCCTCTCGGCGCTCGCCGCAGTCCTGCCGTGGGGCATTTGGAAGTTGTTGGGGCTATTGTTCGGGCGGTATTGCAACTGGATCGTTGCCGGCGCAGTCGTACTCGTTGCTCCCCTGGTGGTTGTTATTCCGCAGATCCTCGGCGTGGCCATTATCATCTGTCTATGGTGCTCGACCCCCTGGGCATTGGCTTCCTACCTCGTCGCCTCATTCCGCCTGCTTCGCGGCAGCGAAGCAAGGTGGCGATTCAGCTTGGCCCAACTGTTGGCCGTCGTCACCTGGTTCGCTGCTCATTGCGGCGCCTGGCGGTTGTCGTTCATCTGGATGCTCGATGCGTACTCACGGCTGCCGAAAACGCAGCCGAACGGCTGTTTCGTCTGTACCGCCGTGGCCCGCGGACATGCCGGCGTGGTCCACGGCGAGGACTATCGCGGGCCCGACGGCACGGCTTACCGAGTGAACGACCAATTGCGGGTCTTGAAAGCCTTCGAGCTGTTGTTGGCAAGCATCAGTCCCAACGGCCATCGCGCGTGCCGCTGGATCTACGATCACCTCGGACCACGATTGGCGGCCATGCTCGTTCATCCGCTGCTGGCGGACATGGGCTATTTCGCGTTGAAACCGCTCCAGTGGATGGCGCTGGCTTGTTTGCGCGTGGCGCTGCCCGGCAAGATGAGATTGATTTACGGTCTTTATGCGAGCAGCCCCGTGGGTGAGCAGGAGTAGCCCTGGAAAGTATCCGGCACACGCCGTGTGCCGCCGGGCGAACGGCACACGGCGTGTGCCGGATACATTTTTCCCGCGCCTGGCACTGCTGGACAAGCCAGCAGCGGCACCCGACGTGTCAACCGAGCACGGCCGGGGGACTATTCCTGCGACGGCTCGTCGTCGTGGTCCCCGAACAGTTCGTCCAAGGTCGGCAAGCTCGTTGGGGCGGCGGGGGCGGACTCCGCCGCCGCAGCCGTCCCTTCGGCATCCCCCTTGGTCGCACCTTCCAACAAGGGGAAGTGGCGGGCCAACACGTCCTCCTTCTCCACCACCAGCGCTTCCAGGGCCTGCGGGCGGATGCGGACTTCCGAATCCTGATAGGTGCGGAAACCGGTTCCCGCCGGCACCAGGTGCCCCAGGATGACGTTCTCCTTCAGCCCCACCAG
>CAYYBU010000294.1:0-4880 GCA_964469945.1 uncultured Planctomycetaceae bacterium | reverse complement strand
CCGGGCCTCGTCGACCCGCGGAGCCTGGCTCGTGGGACCCACGAACAGGCCGGAAAACATGTAGGACAGCGAAGGGCGATTGTTCCAGAACGACGTCAGGCTGCGGAGCAGATCCGGGCGACGCAGCATGGGGCTGTCGGCCGGCGTCGGTCCACCGAGCACGATGTGATTTCCACCGCCGGTCCCCGTGTGGCGGCCGTCGAGCATGAATTTCTCGGTGCCCAAACGCGACTGCCGCGCCTCCTCGTAGAGCGTCGTGGTGAACGTGACCAGTTCCTCCCAATCCCGTGCCGGCTGTAGATTCACCTCGATCACGCCCGGATCGGGGGTGACCTTGAAGTGCTCGATCCGGCCGTCCTGGGGGGGCGGATAACCTTCGATCAATACCGGCTGGGCCTGCTCCGCCGCCGTCTCCTCGACGGCTGTGACGAGATCCAAGTAGTCTTCCAATCGTGGCAACGGCGGCATGAAGACGTACAGGCGGCCCGCACGGGATTCAACGCATAGGGCCGTACGTATGAGCCCGGCGGCCGATTGGCCCAACTGCGGCGCCGTCAGCGGCGCCGCCGACGCCTCGCGTTCGCGTACGGCCATCTCGATCCGTTGCGCGGACGCCGTCGCCAGCGCCGCAAGGGGTTCATGCACCCTGGCCGCATGGCCGTTGCTGCCGGCCGCGCTACGATGACCCGCGGGCAGCGGGCCGCGCGGCGCAAACGGGTCGCGTTCCACCGGCTGCGGGCGGTCCTCCGCCGCGGCCCAGGGAATCGAGCCCAACGGCAAGCGCAAGCCCATGGGCGAGTCGCCCGGCAAGAGGTACATATGTTCCTGACGCAGGAACCACGCTCCGCTTTCCCACGTCTTTTCCGCACCCTCTTCGCCGTGCCGCAAGGGAATAGCATAGCCCACGGGCGTTCCCAGTCCCCGCTCGAAGACGTGGGCCAGTCGGGCACGCTCTTCGGGATCGTCCAGATTGGCATCGAGGGGATCGACGTTCACCGGCAGACGGTGCTCTTTCCAGAGGTAGTACCAGGCATCTTCATAGGCCGGGAGGACGTGTTCCGGGGGCACCTGCAAGCGCTCGGCCAAGGCCGTAATGAAGCCCAGCGCGCTGGCCGGGGTGGCGTGGCCGGGGGCGGTGTCGTCGGCAATCAGCGCGCGATCGTGCCAGATCGGCGTGCCATCCTTCCGCCAATAGCAGCCCAAGGCCCACCGCGGCAAGGACTCGCCCGGATACCACTTGCCCTGGCCGAAATGCAGCAAAGCCCCGGTGGCGAAGCGATCGGCCAGGCGGCGGAAAAGGATGTCGGCCAAGCGCCGCTTTTCGGGACTGACCGCGGCGAAGTTCCATTCGGGCCCGTCCATGTCGTCGATCGAGACGAAGGTCGGCTCGCCGCCCATGGTCAACCGCACGTCGCCGGCGCGGAGATCGGCGTCGACCTGACGGCCCAGGCTGTCGATCGCCTGCCATTGCTCATCGGTATAGGGTTTGGTGACGCGTGGCGCCTCGCGCAAGCGCGTGACCGTCATGTGGAACTCGAAGCTTGTTTCGCACGGATCGACGCCGCCGCTGATGGGCGCGGCTGCAGAGGGCTCGGGGGTGGCCGCCAGCGGCAAATGGCCTTCGCCCGCCGCCAGGCCGGACGTAGGATCGAGGCCCACCCAGCCCGCGCCCGGCAAGTAGACCTCGGCCCACGCGTGCAGATCGGTGAAATCGGTTGTAGGCCCGGGTGGACCTTCCAGCGGCTTGACGTCCGGCTTCAATTGGATGAGGTAGCCCGAGACGAACCGCGCTGCCAGGCCCAACTGCCGCAGCACCTGCACCAGCAGCCAGGCTGAATCGCGGCACGAGCCACTGCCCAACGTCAGGGTCTCCTCGCAGGTCTGCACGCCGGGTTCCATGCGGATCACATACCGCACCGACTCGTGTACGAACCCGTTGAGGGCCACGAGGAAGTCGACCGTTCGTCCGGCGGCGCGCGGCGCGCGCTGCATGAACTTGCCCAGCTTGGGCCCCAACGGCAGCGCGGCACAATAGGGCCGCAGGTCCGTCGCCAACCCCGCCGCATAACGGAAGGGAACCTGGTCCGCATCCGGCTCCAGGAAGAAATCGAACGGGTTGATCACCGCCATTTCCGCCACCAGGTCGACGTCGACCGAGAATTCGCCGGTCTTCTCCGGAAACACCAGGCGCGCGAGATAGTTGCCGTGCGGGTCCTGCTGCCAGTTGAGGAAATGTTTTTGCGGCACGACCTGCAACGAGTAGCTCGTCACAGGCGTACGGCAGTGCGGCGCTGGCCGCAAGCGGACCACCTGTGGCGAAAGCGTCACCAGACGGTCGTAACGGTAACAGGTGCGATGATGCAGGGCGACGCGAACAGCCATCAGAACACTCCGCGGGGAATTATGAATTATACCCCGAATAGTCGAAAACCTTGCAGGGCGGGTCAGGAGAACCGCGATTTGGCGGGTGTTCGGTCGCTCGACGCAGCGCGGGACGACCATCTATCGGTTTGTGAGCCCCGCCAAAGCCATGCGCGACCTGGACCCGCCCTATGCGAATAATCCCGAATTGCCACGATACGGGGGCCACAGCACGCCAGGTCATGCGGCCCCCTGCGTGGTCGACTGACTCTGGCCCTGAGTCATGACGGGCGTGCGACGCTCCTCGGGCGCCGGCTGCACAGCGAAGAACGTCGCGAAGATCGCTTCGCCCACCAGGTTCAGGTTCTTCTGGAAACCGTCGATGAATTCGTGCATGCCACCGGCGATGATTTCCTGGATGTTGGCGTAGTCGAAATCCGAGCGCAGGCGGCCCAATCGCTGCTCGGCCGTGGTCTGGAACGTGCCGGGCCGGCCGCCCGTGATCGCCAGCAGCGATTGCTCGGCGCGGACCAGGCAAAAGTGCATGGCCCGCGGAAAATCCCGATCGAGGATGAGGAACTCGGCGACCTGCGTGGGATCGATCCGCCCACACTTCTTGCGGTACATCTCCAAGGCGCTGACGCTCTTCAGCAGCGCCACCCATTGGTTGGCGTCCAGGGGCGTGCCGACGTCGGCCACGTGGGGCAACAGGAGGTAGTACTTCACGTCGAGGATCCGCGACGTCTGACCGGCACGCTCCAGCGAAAATCCCAGGCGGCGGAAGTGCCAGGCCTCGCCACGGGACATGGTCGACTCGGCCGCACCCTCGATCAAGGATCCGCCGCGCTTCACCTGGTCGAAGAACTCGAACGGCGAGGCCAGCACGCGGTCGTCCTTGCGGGCGTCGCGTACCATAAGATAAAACTTGTTCAACTCTTCCCACATCTGCGAACTGATCATGTCGCGAACGGCCCGCGCGTTCTCCCGCGCCGCCGACAGGCAACTCAGGATCGAATTCGGGTTCTTCTCGTCAAAGGTGAGGAACTGGATCACGCTGGCCTGGGTGGCCTTGGAGTGCCGGGCGAGGAAGGCGTCTTGGTCCCCTGTCGTATAGACCAAGGGGGCCCAGTGCTCGCTCATCTCCGGCCCCAACTCCAACGAGAGATCGAAATGGACCTCGATGGCCCGGGCGATGTTTTCGGCCCGCTCCACGTAGCGGGCCATCCAATAAATGGAATTGGCGACTCGGCTCAACATGCGGCATGCCTCGCTGGCAACCTTTGCAGGTCGTGCGTGGGAGCGGCCTTGCCGTTCTTGAGCACCCACGTATCTTTGCTTCCGCCGCCTTGCGAGGAGTTGACCACCAGCGAGCCCTTGACCAGGGCCACGCGCGTCAGGCCGCCCGGCAAAATATAGATGTCTTCGCCGTAAAGGATATAGGGACGCAGATCGACGTGCCGGCCTTCCAGACGGTCGCCCACGATGGTGGGCACCCGCGAAAGGGCCAACATCGGCTGCGCCACGTAATTCCGCGGGTTCTTCTCGATCAACTCGCGGTAGTGCAAGCGTTCGGCGTTCGTGGCCCGGGGGCCTAACAGGATACCATAGCCGCCCGACTCGTTCGTGGGCTTGATGACCAGCTTGTCGAGGTTGGCCAGCACGTGGGCCCGTTGCTTCTCGTCGGCGCAGATATAGGTGGGCACATTGGGCAGCTTGATTTGCTCGCCCAGATAATACTGAATCATCTCGGGCACGTAAGCATAGACCGCCTTGTCGTCGGCAATGCCGGTGCCGGGGGCGTTGGCCAGCGCCACCCGCCCCGCACGATAGACGTCCATCAGCCCCGGCACGCCGAGTGCCGAATCGGCACGGAAGGTTAAGGGATCGAGGAAGTCGTCGTCGATGCGGCGATAGATGACGTCGACCCGCTTCAAACCGCGCGTGGTCCGCATACAAACGTAGCCGTCGGCCACGACCAGGTCCGGCCCTTGCACCAGTTCCACGCCCATCTGCTGGGCCAGGAAACAGTGTTCGAAATAGGCGGAGTTATAAATGCCCGGCGTCAAGACGACCACGGTCGGCTCGCCGGCCGCCGGCGGGGCAATGTACTGCAACATTTTCAACAACTGTTCGGGATAACCCTCGACCGGCAGGATCGAGAGGCCGTCGAACATCTGCGGAAAGGTCCGCTTCATGACCTCGCGGTTCTCCAGCACATAGGACACGCCTGAAGGACAGCGGAGATTGTCCTCCAGCACATAAATCGTGCCATCGTGATCGCGCACCAGGTCCGTGCCCGTAATGTGGCACCAGATGCCGCGGGGCGGTTTCAGGCCGGAACAACGATTGAGGAAACACTTGCTCGAAGCGGCCATGTACTCGGGAAACACGCCATCGCGGACGATCTTGCGGTCGTGGTACATGTCGTCGATGAACAGGTTCAGTGCGCGGATCCGCTGCCGCAGGCCATCCTCGACGTGGTTCCACTCCTGGCTTTCGATAATGCGGGGGATCAGATC
>CAYYBU010000293.1:0-4904 GCA_964469945.1 uncultured Planctomycetaceae bacterium | reverse complement strand
GATCAGCGGCGGCACGCTGCAATTGGGCGATGGCACCAGCGGCCACGACGGCTCGATCACCAGCGCGGTCGTCAACAATTCCGCCCTGGCCTACGACATCTACGGTAGTCAGAGCGCGGCTTACGCGATCTCCGGCACCGGCAGCGTCACGAAACTGGGCCCCGGCGTGCAGATTCTCACCGGGGCCAGTTCGTATAACGGCCAGACCTATGTCAGCGGCGGCACGCTGCAAATCGGCAACGGCGGCACGGGCGAATCGATCGCCAATACCAGCGCCGCCGTTCTGGCCAACGGCGCCACCCTGGTCTTCAATCAAGCGGACAACACCAGCTTCGCTTCGCCCATCAGCGGCGCCGGCAATTTGTTCAAGACCGGCGCCGGTATGTTGACGCTCTCCGGCGCCAATACCTACGCCGGGGCCACCACGGTCAACGCGGGCACGCTAGTCGCCACCAACACGGCCGCCTTGTCGAACTTCACCACGCCGGGCAGTGTCGTCGTCAACGCCGGCGGCACGTTGGGCGTCAGCTTCGGCGGCAGCGGCGAGTGGCAGTCCGGCGACATCGCCAACCTGTTCGGCGCCGTGAGCTTCCCCACCGGAAGCAGCTTCGGCCTCCAGGTCGATACGGGTAATACCGCCAGCTACGGCGGGATTGCCGGTCCCCAGGGCTTCGCGAAACTCGGCGGCGGCTCGCTCACCTTCAGCAGCGCCAACACGTATACGGGCGACACCAACGTGTCCGCGGGCACGTTGGCCCTCGGCGCCGCCGGCGCCCTGCCGGTGGGCAACTTGAACGTCAATGCCGCCGCGGTACTGGACCTCGGCGGTCAGGCTGTCACCGTCAAGGGACTCAGCGGCAGCGCCACCGGCCAGATCGTCAACAGCGGCGCCGCCACGACCCTGACCGCCGGCAGCGGCGATGCCAGCGGTAGCATGTCTGCCGCGATCAACGGCAATATCGCCCTGACCAAGATCGGCGCGGGCACGCTGACGCTCAACGCCAACAACAGCTACACCGGCGGCACCACCATCGGCAGCGGCGTCGTCGCGGCCGGAGCCTCGGCCCTCGCTCCTTTCGGATCCGGCCCGATCAATCTGACCGGCGGCACCTTGCAAGTCACCCCCGGAGGGGCCAGCGGCGCGCTGTTGGCCCAATTCTACCAGTACTCGGGCAATGTGCCCGTTAATGGTAGCAACGCCGATACCAATCTGCTGACTCTGCCAACAGCGACCGCGCACATGACGGCCGCCACGTTTACCGCCCTGACCAATGCCGGCGGCGTGACCGGCCTGACTTTCACCAATAACGGCTACGGCAATGGCGCGCCGTTCGCCGCCTTGGGTTTCAATGGACAGAATCAGTACGACGTGCTGATGAGCGGCTCGATCAACATCACCACCGCCGGAACGTGGAACTTCCAAACCACCAGCGACGACGGCAGCATGATCTGGATCGACGGCCAACAGGTGGTCTACAACAACTACAGTCAGCCGGCGACCACCCGCGGCGGCAGTATCAGTCTCACCTCAGGCATCCATACCATCGCCATCGGCTACTACCAGGGTGGCGGCGGCGAAGGCCTGCTCGTGCAAGACGAGGCCCCCGGCGCGAGCAGCTACCAGACGATTGCCAACTCGTCGCTGGCGATGCCCGGAGCGAGCGGCTTGCCCAACGCCATCAACGTCACTGCCGACTCGACCATCAACGTGGCCGCGCCCGTGGGGGGGGCAACCTTGGCCTACACGCTGGCCAACCTGACCATCGGCGACAACAAGCTGAGCATTACCGGCACCAGCAGCAGCAACCTTTCCGTCACCGGGCTCACCTCGCTCGTCGGCAGTGTCGCCGCGACCTTCGACGTGCAGAACAGCAACATCCTCACCCTGGCCGGCCCGGTCAGTACGACCAGCAGCACCACGGGCATCGTCAAGATCGGCAGCGGCGTACTGGCCATGAACAACAGCGCGAACAGCTATTCCGGCAGCACCATCATCGCCGGCGGCGCCTTGCAGGCCAACGACGGCGCCGGTTTGTCCCCCAGCAACCTGGTTCTCAACGGCGGCGTGCTGCAAGCCAGCGGCGCCTTTAGTCGCTCCCTGGGTACCGGCAGCGGCGATGTCCAGTGGACCGGCGACGGCGGCTTCGCGGCTAACGGCGGCCAACTGATCGTCGATCTCAGCGGCGGGCCCGATCCGCTGGTCTGGGGCAGCACTCCCAACTTCGTGGGCAGCGGCAATACGTTGGTCTTCGGCTCGCTGTCGGCCAATGCCGAAATCGTGTTCCAGAACGACATCGACTTGGGCGGCGCCGTCCGCACCGTGCGCGTCGACCCCGGCGCCGGCGGCGATCTGGCCACGCTCTCCGGCAATTTGTCGGACGGCGGCCTGAACAAGACCGGCAACGGCACGTTGCAACTCAGCGGCAACAATACCTTCAGCGGCGGCCTGAGCATCGCCAATGCCGGCGCCGTACTCGTCGGCAGCCCTACGGCCCTGAGTCCCAACAATGTGGTCACCTTCGCTAGCGGCAGCGCCGGCCAACTGCAACTCAACGGCAATTCGGTCACCATCGGCGGCCTCAGCAGTGCCGATGCGGTCAGCGCGGGGATTGTCGAGAACATCCACGCCAGCGCGCCGGCCACGTTGACCATTGCCAACGTCGGCTCGAGCACCTTCGGCGGCACGATCCAGAACGGCGGCACGGCCTCGCTCGGCTTGACCATCGCCGGCCCCGGCATGCAAACCCTGACCGGCAGCAACACGTTTAGCGGCCCCATCAATGTGACCGGCGGCACCCTACAGGCCGTGGCCGCCGCTCTGCCCAGCGGCGTGACGCTGGCCAACAACAGCAGCCTGATCATCAGCCAGAACGCCAGCGCCAACGCCACGTATGCCAGCGCCATCTCCGGCGCCGGTTCGTTCACCAAGAGCGGCACGGGCATGCTCACCTTGTCGGCAGCCAGTTCGTATACCGGCCCGACGACCATCGCCGCCGGCACGCTGAACGTCGCTGGCATCGTCGGGCCTCCCAGCGGCGCGGAGCTCTGGCTCAGCGCGGGAAACACGAGCAGCCTGGGGGTCAGTTCCACGGGCCCCGGCGGTACGATCACCAATGGCACGACGATCCAATATTGGGCCGGTCTCACCGGCAATTCCGCCAGCACCACCGGCGCGGCCCCCACGTATGTGGCCAACGCGCAGAACGGGCAGCCGGCGCTGTATTTCAACGGCGGCGATCCCTTGAATTTCGCCACGGCCGTCGGCGGCAGTTCGGGCGCCGGCATCACGGAATTCATCATGTTCCAGAATCAGGGCGGCAACAACTGGCAGCAGCCGCTCAACAGTCCCGCGAACTGGATGCATCTGGTGGATAGCAACGGCAACCGTGCTGCCGTCAAGGGCGGCGGGGCCTTTTTTATGCAGAACGGCCCCACGGCCAGCACCTGGGCCGTCCAGGAAGTGCAGGTCGTTACGGGTAACTACGCCCTGTGGGTCAACGACACCCTGTGTTCGACGAGCAATAGCACCGCCGGAATCGACCCGTACACCAGCGTGGGCGGGAACCTGACCGGCAAGATCGGCGAAGTGCTGATCTACCCCGGCGTCCTGACCACCGCGCAGCAAACGGCCGTCTACAGCTACCTCGAGCAAGAGTGGTTCGGCGCCGGATTGCCCATCGGCGGCGGCACCGCGAATGTGCTGCCGGCCAATAGCCCGCTGGTCATGGCCAGCAACACCACTTTCCAGATGAGCAACACCGTCCAGGCCGTCGGCTTGCTGGCCGATGCGGCCGGCGGCGCCAGCGGCCAGTCGATTTCGCTCGCCAGCGGCACCCTGACCATCGGCAACGACAACACCTCGCCGACCTTCTCGGGAGTTATCAGCGGAGCCGCCGGCGCGCTCACGAAAGTGGGCACCGGCATGCAGACCTTGACCGCCAGCAACAGCTATACCGGCGCGACCACCATCAGCGGTGGCACGCTGGCCGTGGCGACGTTGGCCAATGGCGGCCTGGCCAGTGGCATTGGCGCCTCGACCAGCAATGCCGGCAACCTCGTGCTGGCCGGCGGCGTGCTCCAGTACACCGGCGCCACGGTCAGCAGCGATCGCAATTTCACCATCCAGGCCGGCAGCACCGGCACGTTCAACGTCGCCAATGCCGCGACGAACTTGACTCTCAACGGCGCCGCCGCTGCGACGGCCGGCACGCTGGTCAAAGCCGGCCCGGGCACCCTCACGCTCAACGGCAACAATGCCCAGACCGCCGGCCTGACCGTCAATGGCGGCGCGGTGGTCGTCAGCGCTGCCCAATCGTACGGCGGCCCGACGATCATCTCCGGCGGCACCTTGCAGATCAACGGTGTCCCCGCGGCCCCGGCTACCAGTGGGCTGGTCTATCAACTCGACCCGAGCAGTGCCGCCAACTATGTGCTCAATGGCAGCGGCAACGTCACGCAGTTGACCGACCTGACGGGGAACGGCAATAACTTCACCAATGCGAATTCGGCGGTGACCATCGTCAACGGCGGCAGCGCCTTCAACGGCCATAACGTCCTGAATTTCAACGGGTCCGCCAATGCGACGCTTGCTATGAACAACACCACCACTGCCGACACGGTGTTCATCATCGCGCAGGCCGCTTCCAGCCAAACCACCGGCGACGCCGGCATTTTCGGCTACACGGGCAATGACAAGGACATCCGTTTGGATGGCAGTTCCAACCTCTTCGTGGCGGGAGCCAACGGCAACGATTTCGCCTCTCAGGGTAACGTCTATATCAACGGCGCGCTGGCGTCGGGCGACCCGTCGCTTACATCGCCGACATTGGTGGAGGAGTATGCGAATGGCCCTCAAGCTTGGAGCTCTACCTCGTTGAGCAACACCTTCTATGGCCGACTCTACA
>CAYYBU010000292.1:0-4917 GCA_964469945.1 uncultured Planctomycetaceae bacterium | reverse complement strand
GAACATCTCGGGCATATGCTGCACGATGACAATGCCGCGCGCATCCGCCGGCAGCGCGATCGCATGGAGCAGCAAGGCGACGAGTTCCATGCCCGCGTCTGCCAGGGCTTCCTCACCGAGGCCGCCCTGCGTCCGGGGGAAATCGTCGTCCTCGACGCCGCCCGGCCCATCGAGCCGATCCAGGCCGACATCCGCGCGGCCGTGGGCAAACTATTGCCTCCCGGAAACCCATGTCATGGATGAATCCTCATGAGCTGGCACGGCATCGAAGGCCACGATCACGTCGTTGAGTTGTTCCGCCGCGCGCTACGGCGTGGGCGGTTGGCCAGCAGCTTTCTCTTTGCCGGGCCGGCGGGCATCGGCAAGCGGGCCTTTGCCGTGAAACTGGCCCAGGCCATGCTCTGCCAGCAGCGGCCGGAGGAACGGCTTGATCCCTGCGAGACCTGTGCCAGTTGCGCCATGGTCCTGGCCGGCACGCACCCCGATCTGGACCGGGTCGGCAAGCCGGCCGACAAGTCCTTTCTGCCCCTGGATTTGCTCATTGGCGATCGCGAGCACCGCCGCCAGGAAGGGCTCTGCCACAACATCAGTTTGAAGCCCTTCATGGGCGGGCGGAAGATCGCCCTGATCGACGACGCCGATTTCCTCAATGCGGAAGGGGCCAATTGCCTGCTCAAAACGCTCGAGGAGCCGCCGCCGCGATCGGTGCTGATCCTCATCGGCACCAGCCCGGCCAAGCAACTGCCCACGATCCGCTCGCGCTGTCAGTTGGTACGATTTCGGCCGCTGGAGCCAGCCGTGGTGGCCCAACTGCTGGTCGCCCGCGGCCTGGTCGAGGATGCGGCCGAGGCCGCGCGATTGGCCCAGTATTCCGAAGGCAGCGTTTCGCGGGCCCTGGAACTGGCCGACGCCCCGCTCTGGACGTTTCGCAGCGCGCTGTACGAGCGTTTGGCGGCCCCGCTATTGGACAGCGTGCGACTGGCCCCCACGGTGTCGGCTTTCGTTGACGAGGCCGGCAAGGAAGCGCCGCCGCGCCGCGCGCGGTTGCGGCAGGTGATCGGTTTCGCCGCCGATTTTTATCGACAGCTTCTCAAAGCCGACAGCGGCGTCCCGCTGCCGGACGACCCCGAGATCCAGCGATTCGTCCAGGAAGCTCTCGATCGCGCGCCGGGCACGACCGTCGCGGCGGCCGTGTGTCTGGATCGCTGTTTGGACGCCCTGGAGCAGATCGATCGCAACGCCAATCAAACGACGCTGATCGAGGCCTGGCTCGACGCCCTGGCTGCGGCCGGACAAGGATGAAACGGCTAGAAGGTGAAAACTTGTAGGATAGTTCTCCGACAGTTTGTAGCAGGCACACGCCGTGTGCCGTCCGCCTGTTTCGGCACACGGCGTATGCCTACTACCATCGCGGCTGATTTGGCCTACTCGTTTCGTCGCTACGCGACAAGAAATAAGAAACCCCGCTA
The DNA here is from genome assembly GCA_964469945.1 of uncultured Planctomycetaceae bacterium. Taxonomy (GTDB): domain Bacteria; phylum Planctomycetota; class Planctomycetia; order Pirellulales; family Thermoguttaceae; genus CAYYBU01. Next base: position 3,448 of record CAYYBU010000292.1, on the reverse strand, counting down.
CCAAAGCGGGGCTTCTTTTCTCTCAAGGCTGTTGTTGGTTGCCAGAATGACGCTGCGCGAGGGACGACCGCGCCCCTCAGCGTAAACCGGCCGGTGGATCTAGCATGAACATGCCCTCCGTATCAACGGGTCAGTCAAGTTAGAAAGTCGTAGTGGTCCCGCGTCTCCATACTGTCTGTCGATCTCATTCCTGCCTCAACACGATTGCATCTTGCGTGCCAGAATCCCACGGCCGCCCCGTCCGCAACGTTCCAACGATCGCAACTTGTGATCTTGCTTGTTGTTGTGGAACGCCCATAGAACACGAAGGCAGCCGGCAGGGCCGTGTGATGTCGCGAATCGAGCGTGTTGTGCCTAATAATTGTGCATTTCGGCGATCCAGGCCCCTTGGAGTGCGGCGACGAGTCGCCACTTTTTCACGTCGCTCAGTTCCTAGGTAATTTACTGAGGAAACAAGAGCATTGAAGAGCAGTCCTCGTGCTGGTAAAATCGCCGAAGTGGACTCTGTCTATTTCAGAAGGGAAGTTTGATGCACGACAATCACACGCACTGCGTCGGGCGGAGGCTCATGTTCTTTTCCGTCGTCATCCTGGTGTTGCCGCGCGTCGCCCCCAAACGCGGCGTCGTGTTGGCCGAGTTCGCAGAGCAAAATTCAACTTGGCCGGGCGGCACGGGCGGGACGACCTGACGCGGGCCTCAAGACCAGAACGCCCGGCAGGCCGTGCAGAGACAGTGGAGGGCCAGGTCGCACCGTAGCCGCTCGCCGATTCCGGATGCTTGCAGTTGCCTTTCCGACATGACCGCGAGGATCGCCTGCCGAAAGTCGTCGAGCCGGATCTGCTGGCGGATGCAGTAGGTCAGAATCTCCGGCCGAAACTTCTCGTAGCGTCCCCAGTCCCGCGAGGCGAGGAATTGCCGCACGTCGCTAGCCAGCCGCGCGGCGTCGGGCGCAGTGCGGTCGCACTGCCGCCAGTAGAGCATTTCCACCTGCTGCTGAAGGCAACCCATGACCGCGGCGCTAAAATGATTGACGCGATCGAGATGGCCCAAAGCCTCGGCCGGCCTCTCCACCAACGGCCGCAGGAACTGGAGCAGGTGCGGCAGGACCGCGTAGAACGGGCGTTCCCCAGCGCCGCGCAGCACCGGGTAAAGGGCTTGCGACAAGTGCATCGCCGGTTGCTTGGAATCCGCGCCGTTGGCGGGCGGTGCGGCCCAGCTTATTGTAAAGACGGCGCCGCGCAGCTTATGCCAGCCGGCGACGACTTCGGCATGGAGCTCGGCCCGATCCAATTCGGCCGCCAACGCGACGTGCTCGTCGCTATACGATTCGACCTCGTGCCGGCAGGCCATTGCCAGATCGCGCCACTTGGGGTTCCAACTCAGCGTGGCGGCGGCGTGTAGAAGCAGCCGCACCCACACGGCGTGATCGGTGGGCTCGACTCGGGGCCGCAACCGGGTTAGGTCGGCCGCGACGACCGGCCAGTGCCCAATCGCCGTGGCGCCGTTCCAACGCCGGGCGGCCAACTCCGCCAGCCGGACCGTGGCCACCACCTGGTGCAGCAGAGCTTCGCAACGAGGGCCGATCGCTTCGTGCGGATCGTTTTCCAACTCGCGGTGGTAGGCTTCCAACAAGGGGCCGCGCGGCCCGAAGCGATGCAGCCCTTGCGCCAGCCAATCGCAGCGCCCACGGCGCGAATCCAGCGCGGGCTGCAGCGCCAAGAGCCAATAGAGCCGCAAGTAGACATCCGCGTTGTGGGGCTGCTCGCGTTGCAGTTGGCAATAGCCGGCATAGGCCTCGGCCAATTCGCCCCGTTCCGCCCGCTCCCAAAGCGCGACCAAGCGATCGACCGCCGGCGCGGGCCGGCTGACTGACGCCGCCATACGCGACGGTTCGGGCAGAATGTCCCTTGTGTCGGCGTCGTTCGGGGAACGTTCCTCGCCATCGTCGGCCGGGGCTGCGGCGTCGAGCGGCATCGCGTTACCGATCCCGTGGCGATACTCCGCATAGTTGCGCAGCATCTCGTAGGCGTCGCGGATGCGGCGAAATTCTTCGGGAAAATGCTCCGGCTTATAGACGCGAATCAGCCGCGTATAGGCGCGCCGCAGCTCGCGCGGGTCGATATCGCGGCTCACGCCGAGAATGGCCGTCGGCTCGGTGGGCCAGGAAGTCAGATCATCGGGCAAGTGCGTGTCGCTCATGGCCGTAGTTCGTACCTATCGCGATGGGCGGGGATCTCCGGCGGCGCAGGGATCTCCGCATCCGGCCCGACCGGATTGGCCGCCGGCAAGTCTTGTTCACTCTTCGGAATGGGCCGGGCCGGAACTTCCGATGAGACTTCGGTCGGCCCACTCTTTTTGCGCACGCCCCACTGGTTGTCTTCCAAAAACACGTCGCGGTCGGCGGGGACGTGGAACAAGCCCCGCACGCTATCGCCGCCGCGCTTGGCGGGGTCACCCGGTCCGTCCCAGTTCTCAAAGTGGTTCGGGTCAAATTCCATGCCTACGGGCTTGGTCTGTGGCATGGGTGGCGGCTGCCCGGGCGAAGGGTCGCTGGGCCCATTCAACAAGGTCAGGCCCTGTGCCAGCAGGATGATGAACGGGACGACGTACCAGGGCTTGAAGCCGCTGCTCGTCTTGGCCGTCCGGCGAACCGCGGCCCGGGCAACGGCTTTCCGTTCGGCGCGCTCCTGCTTTTTAATCCGGCTTTGCCAGCGAACAAGCCCGGTCAGGAAATGGACGAAGGGCGCATCGAGCCGGGCCACCGCGGGTAAGCGATCGGCCAGTCGTTGGGCGGCCCGCTGCCAGGTCCGTGGCGATGCGGCGACGTTGCCGAGGAAGATCGCCCGGCTGGCTGCGCGGCGGTGTGGCGGAAGCAGGAAGCTCTCTTGCAGGAATTGCGCTAGCGAGCGGACTGCATCGCGCTCGCCGCCGAGGTCCACGGGCTGGAAATCCAGTCCGGGCTCCAAGGCTTCCAGGCGGGCCGACAGCGGCACCGAGAACGCACAGCGCTGGGAAAGCTCCACCCATTGCTGCCGTCGCTGCGCGGGGGGAAGGCGGAAGAACTGTTGGGCGAACGCCTCCACCTCGGATCGTCGCTGCCGCTTGAGCCACTCTTGACAAGCTGCCATTCCCTCCCGCCCGGCCGTCGCCGTGGCCGCCTCGCCCGCCAGCAGCAAGATGGCTTGCTGGGCGTCGGCCTCGGGCATGAAACCGTCGCGAGCAAGCTGTGCCAGGGCGAAACGCCGCGACTGTTCGGCAGAGCTTTCTTCCGGCACGTCGAGCACCTGCCGCGCCCACTGGACGCTCTCCGGGCGCCACCTGGCCAGAAAGTCCGCCGCCGAGATCGACATCTAGAGCTCCCCCGCATCCAAGTCGTGCAGGTTGAGGAATTCCTCTAGTGCTCTGTCAGTCGTGGGTTGATGGATAAAGTCGCTTCAGTTTGATGCGG